>CAZNQZ010000025.1:0-11628 GCA_964575245.1 uncultured Lachnobacterium sp.
CGCCTCGTTATTCCATTAAGCGGTATTAGGTAGGTTGGGTGAATTTTTCGTATTCCCCGTTATTCCGTCTCCACATAGCCCGGGTTCATAGCCATATAATGATCGAACAGGATCTCTCCCTCCGTCACCTGAATGCCCTTGATCTTAATAATATACTGATTCGGGTTGAGCTGAATATTGTCCCTCAGACGAATAATCGGAACCACCATTCCCAGCTCCAGTGCGATCTGCCTGCGGATCATAACCACGCGGTCCAGAAGATCCCCGCCCTGATTGACGTCCGCAAGGGGGATGATTCCATAGCCGAATTCCAGCTCGATCGGATCAACCTGCAGAAGGGATACCACATTCTCCGGCTTGCGGATTTCCTCCGCCTCGGTCTCCTGCTGCTGAACCTCCTCCACAATCTTTTCCTCTCCGATGCCGTTCGCAATGCTGCGCGCCGCGAGGATAAACGCCAGACCGAGCGCCGCAAAAAGCCAAATATACAGGGGCGTAAACACGCCGAGAAAGATCAGCACGGCTCCGACCATATAGAGCACCTTCGGAATCCCGAAGAGCTGTCGGACCAGAACCCCCGAGAAATCCGCGTCGCTGGACCCCTTGGTCACGAGGATACCGGTTGCCAGAGAGATGAGCAGCGAGGGGATCTGGGACACCAGACCGTCACCGATGGTAAGAATTCCAAACTTCTGGATCGCTTCGGAAAATTCCAGCCCCAGACTCATAACCCCCATCACGGTTCCGCCGATCAGGTTGATAAAGGTGATGATCAGTCCGGCCGTCGCATCTCCCTTTACATACTTTGTGGCACCGTCCATGGAGCCGAAAAAGCTGGATTCCTTTTGGATTTTCTCACGGCGCACCTTCGCCTCCTCGTCGGTAATGGCGCCGGTATTTAAGTCCGCGTCGATTGCCATCTGCTTGCCGGGCATTGCGTCCAGTGTAAAACGCGCCGTAACCTCGGACACGCGCTCGGAACCCTTGTTGATGACGATGAACTGGATCAGCACCAGCACGATGAACACGATCGTGCCGATGACCATGTCGCCGCCGCCCACGAACTGGCCAAAGGTCGAGACGACATTTCCCGGCTCCCCCGTCGTCAGAATCAGACGCGTGGAGGAAACGTTCAGTGAGATCCTGAAAATCGTTGTGAACAAAAGCAGGGTCGGGAAGAAGGACATATCCAGCACTTCCTTCGCAAACAGAGAATTAAACAGCGTAATCAGCGCGACCGAGATATTGATCGCGAGCATGACATCCAAAAGAAGTGAGGGGATCGGCACAATAAAAAAGATAACTGCCGCAAGCAAATACAGGCCAACGCCAATGTCTGCCTTTTTGACTGTCATTCTCTCACCTCCTTCTGCCTTCCTGCTTTGTATCATCAAATAACCTTTTTATTCTGTTTCTGGTAGACGGTAACCAGAATTGCCGCTACCGCCTTGTACAACTCCTGCGGGATCAGTGCGCCGACGTCAACATTGTGGTAGAGCATCCGGGCGAGGGGCTTGTTCTCCACAATTTCCACGCCGCTCTCCTTTGCGATCTCCTTGATTTTCAGAGCCACGTAATCCGCGCCCTTGGCTACCACGTAGGGCGCTTCATAGCTCTTTTCATATTTCAGGGCCACCGCAAAGTGCGTCGGATTCGTAATGACGACGTCCGCCTCCGGCACCGACTGCATCATACGACGCTGGGACACTTCCCGCATCTTCTGCCTCTGCCTTCCCTTGATCTGCGGATCTCCCTCGGTGTTCTTGTACTCATCCTTCACTTCCTGCTTGGTCATTTTCATCTCGTCCTTGAACTTCCACTTCTGGTAGGCCATGTCCGCAAAACCGAGCACAAGGTATAGGAGGCTGATTTTCAGTCCCGCGTCGAAGATGATGGAACCCACCAGCGCAACCGCCTGATTCAGCTCAAGCTCATAGAGAACAAACAGCGTATCCGCCTCATCCCTGATCGAGGAATAGGCGATATAGATAATCAGCCCGACCTTCGCAACAGACTTGACAAGCTCCAAGATCGTCTCCTTGGAAAACATCCGCTTGAAGCCGTTAATCGGGTTAAATTTTGACAATTTGGGCTGCATCGGCTTTGCGGACACCTTCCAGCCCACCTGCGCAATACAGACGAGCACCGACACCACCAGGCCGAAAGCAAAAAACGGCAGCACCGTGAGCAGCCAGCGGATAATCACGGGAAAGAACATTGCGGACACTGCCTTTGAGCTCAGCCCGCCCTCGTTGATCCGGACAAAATCCGACATATTCCCGTAGACAAGCGTAAACATGCCCAGAAGGTTTTCCCCCACAAATTCAATAAAGATCCGCAGGCACAAAAACAGGACAATGAGTCCGAACGCCATATCGAGCTCCTTGCTCTTGGCAACCTTGCCCTCCTTCCTCGCATCCGTCAGCTTTTTCTGGGTGGCTGGCTCGGTCTTCTCGCCGCCCTCGCCGTCCTTCGCAAAGAACTGGAGATTTAAGTACATTGCTGTATATAATTTTTCTTCAGTACATTCCCTCTGCAAAGAAAACCACCATCTTTCTGATCTCGGAAAAAACCATATCCGCCGCGCTCGGCAGCACAAGCACCGTAAACAGCAGGACAAGATATCCCACGATGATTTTGAGCTGAATGCCGACCGCAAACATGTTCATCTGCGGCGCAACCTTTGCCATGATTCCCAGCACGCAGTTTAAGATCATCATGCAGGCAAAAACCGGAAGAAAAATCCGAAAGCCCAGCACAAACAGATCCTTAAAGTATGTGAGCATGGACTCCATCAAATGCTCCCACTGGAACAGCGTATGCCCTGTGGGGATCACAGTGAAGGAGTCCGTGATGGCCCGGATCAGGTACTCCGCAAGCCCCGACGTCATCAGCAAAAGCAGAACCATGTAATAGTAAAGGCTCCCGGTGATCGACGATTCATTCCCCATATCCGGATTAAACTGTGTCGCCATGGAAAGCCCGATATCCATGTCAATCAGACTGCCCGAAAACAAAACAATAGAATTACAGATATTCGCTGCCAAACCGAGCAGCAAGCCCGTAATTCCCTCGCTGAGCACCGCCACTCCGTAACCGATCACTCCCACATAGTTCGGCTCCGGCCGCGCTGCGACATTGTACATCAAAAACGAAATAAAGAGCGCGAAACCGATTTTGGTCCGGTTGGGTACCCCCTTCGTCCCGAAAATCGGGGCAATAAAGATAAATGAGGCCAGACGCACCAGAATCAGCAGCCAATATTCAAAATTTTCCAGCGTGAACGCATAGCTGAGCATATGTCAGCTTCCCATGCTCATGTACTGGCCGAAATTTGACCACAGGCCCACCATAAAGTGACTCAAATTGTCCAGCATCCACGAGCCTATGAGCATCATCGCCGCAAATACGCCGAGAATTTTCGGCACGAAGGTGAGCGTCTGTTCCTGAATCGAGGTAATTGTCTGAAAAATACTGACAATCAGTCCGATGATGAGCGAGACCAAAAGCAGCGGCATCGCCGTGATGAGAACTGTGTAAATGGCCTCCTGCGTAATATCCATAATCGTTTCCTGCGTGATCAAAATCTATCCCTCCTCAGTAAAATGTATCCACAACACCCTTGATAACCAGATTCCAACCGTCGGCGAGAATAAACAGGAGCACCTTGAACGGCATGGAGATCGTAGTCGGCGGCAGCATCATCATACCCATGGACATCAGGACGGAGGACACCACCATATCGATCACAATAAACGGGATATAAATCAAAAATCCCATAATAAACGCCTTGCGGAGCTCACTTAGAATAAACGCGGGGACGAGTGTCGTAAACGGCACATCGTACAGCTCCTCGACCGTCTCATAAGTCTGCCCCGAAATATCCGCAAAGAGCGTGATGTCACTGACCTGAATCTTGCAGTCCTCAATCATAAATTTGCGGATCGGCTCCTCCGCGCGCTGTAAAAACTCTGTCTGGTTGATCTCGCCCGCATCCAGCGGACGGATCGCGTTCTCATTGATCTGCGTAAACGTGGGCCACATGATAAAAAAGGTCAGAAACAACGCAAGCCCGATAATCGTCTGGTTGGGCGGGGCGCTCTGCGTGCCCATTGCCGTCCGCACAAAGTGCAGGACAATGATGATCCGGGTAAAGGAGGTCATCATAATGAGAATGGACGGTGCAAGCGACAGGATCGTCAATGTGAGAAGCATCCGGATCGGAGTGCTCATCGTCCCTGTCCCGTCATCCCCCCACGTAATAGAGAGCCCGTTGTCCCTCAGATGACTCCCGTCCGCGTCCTCTGTATTGTCCGTGAGATCTCCAATGTCGTCTCCCGACGGCCCCTGAGAGCTGTCCGGCTCCACAGCGGCGGCGTACACCGTCTCCCGTCTGAAACAGAGTGGAATTGTCAAAATTATGATTGCGCAGGCAAAAATAAAGCTTGCTGCGCAATATGCCTTCTTGAATCTATTCATATCAATCCCGCTTTTGGGGCAGCTTGTCCTTCAACCTGCCCAGCACATCCGAAAAGTGCTCACCTGACGCCCCCGGCGCCGACTCCTCAATATCAGTCAAATCCTTAAAATCCTCCCGGGTAAGCTCCGCGAGCAGATGAACCTCATCCTTGCCGACCGAGACGACCAGATACTTTTTCCCGGCCTCCACGATACTGATCAGCTTGTTGTTTCCGACTCCGATCGTCTCCACGACCCGCAGGTTTTTATTGTGGAATCTGCCCTTCTGGTAGACTCCCATCCAGCGGGTCACCAGGTACGTGACCACCAGAACAAAAATAAATATGATCAGGGTTCCGAGCAGCCGCAAAAAGCTGTCCAGAGAGCCCGACACCCATATACCCATACAACCCCTCTCACTCGGTCGCCGCGGTCTTAACCCCCGCGTTTACAATCTCCGTGATTCGGACGGCAAAGGATTCCTCAATCACAACGACCTCGCCCTTGGCAACATTCTTGCCATTGACCAGCACGTCGATCGGCTCTCCGGCAATCTTGTTCAGCTCGATAATCTTGCCGGGCCCGAAATCCAAAATTTCCGAGATGGATTTTGAGGTCCGTCCCAGTTCGACGGTCACCTGAAGCGGCACGTCCATAATCAGGTCAATATTCTCCGGCTGATACGCGCCGAAGGCCGCGCCGGAAAACGGAGTAAACTGCACCGGCTGCACATTCACCTGCTGACCCAGAATCTGCGGTCCCATCATCGGTTGTCCCATCATCGGTTGTCCCATCATCGGCTGTCCCATCTGTTGCTGTTGCTGTTGCATCTGCGGCTGCATCTGTGGCTGCGGCGCAGGCGCCGGAGCAGGTGCAGGAGCTTCCTCCTTCACATTGTTCGTATCCTTCTGCATCGTGGCCGTCACACCCGCACACATCTCCCTCGCGAAGGATACCGGGTAGAGCTGCATAATCTGGCTGTCCACCAGATCGGCGATCTCCATCCGGAATGAGATACAGACAAATTCTTTGGTCAGAAAGGTATCTATTTCCCCCTCATCAATATTTTCCGCCATATCAACGAGATTTGCCTCCGGCGGACTGATGTCAATGGCTTTGTTCAGCATAGAGGAGAGTGAGGTCGCCGAAGAACCCATCATCTGGTTCATCGCCTCGCTGATCGCACTCAGGTGCAGCTCTCCCAGTTCTACATCGGTGTTTGTCCCGTCCCCTCCCATCATGAGGTCCGTGATGATCTTGACGTCATTCTCGCGCAAAACCAGAATATTGTTTCCGTCCAGGCCCATGGTGTAGGCGATTTTGATAAATACGCACGGTCTCTCATACTGCTTGGAAATATCATCCCAGGTCGCATAGGATACCACCGGCGTCGAGATCTCAACCTTGCGGTTTACCAGAGAAAAGAGAGTCGTGGCCGCCGTTCCCATGCTGATATTTGCGATTTCACCAATCGCGTCCTTTTCCGCGTCGGTCAGGCGATCTTCCACGACATCAACGTCCGCTCCCGGATCATTAAGCAGGGCATTGATCTCCTCTTGCGATAATTGTGCTCCGTCCATACTATTCTTGCTCCTCTCTGATCACCGAAGTGACCCTGACTGCGTAATCCTCTCCTGTCGATCCCGGCAGGGCCGTAAACTTCCGAATATTGCCGACATACACGTCCAGCTCATCATCCACCCTGCGGTCCAGCTGGATGATATCTCCGAGCTGGAGGGTTGCGAAATCACTGACTGATATCACGCTGCTGCCGAGCACGGCCTTCACCGGAATCTGTACGCGCTGGATCAGGGATTCGATCGCCTGCGCGTAATCCGTGTCGTCCTGTGCCGTCATATTCGTGTACCAGTATTTGGTGTTCAGCTTGTCAATGACATCCTCCAGCGTCAGATAGGGAAGACAGATATTCATCAGTCCCTCCACATCACCGATCTTTAAGTGAATCGTGACGATGGCGATCATCTCGCTGGGTGAAATAATCTGCGCGTACTGCGAATTCGTCTCAATCCGCTCCAGGCGCGGGTGAATATCCGCGACATTCTGCCACGGCTCCCGCAAAAGATTCACACAGACAATCATAATCCGCTCAATGATGAGAAGTTCAATCTCCGAAAATTCACGGACCTTGTCCAGCGGGTCTCCCCGCCCTCCCAGCATTCGGTCCACAATACAGTAGCCGAGATTCGTCGCCATCTCAATGATAATATTGCCCTGCAGAGGCGCAAAATTCACAATTCCCAAAAGAACGGGATTTGACAGCGCGTTGGAAAATTCGGAGTAAGTGACCGCCTCCGAGTTCATGACCTCCACCTGTGTGCTTTTGCGCAGATAGGCTGGCAGGTTTGTAGACAAAAGCCGTCCATAGTGCTCAAAAATAATCTCCAGCGTCCTCAAATGCTCCTTGGAGAACTTGGACGGGCGGGCAAAATCATAATTTTTGACCTGAATCTCATCTTTTTCTTTTATTTCCTCGACATCCAGCTCACCGGCGCTCAGCGCAGCCAGCAGGCTGTCGATTTCGTTTTGGGATAATATGTCCCCCATCTGTCCATCACCACCCGTAATCGATTCTTGTCAATTATTCAACCATGCACTTCGAGAAATTCACCGCGATGATGTAATCGCCGCCAAACATCGCCTGCATCTCCTCGCGCAGCTCGTCCTGGACAGTGAGCTGGACATCCACCTTGCGCATCTCTTCCACCGTATGGCGGCTGATGGTCGTCAGGATGACATTCCGAATCGTGCTGTCCTGCCCGTTCAGAAACTCCTGATTGTATTTCTTGTAATTGTCGCTTCCCTTGTTGAGGACAATCGTGATATTGACAATCGCAAAGTGGCTCTTTTTGTCCTCGCTCGCCGCAAGCGTCACCTGGATGTCCTGTCCGCCATTGACCCGGTACTCCTCCCGCTTATCCATCGGGATATTGTCAAGCGCGGAGGACGCCCCGCTGTTTAAATCCAGATCAATCGCCTGACAAACCTTCGTGATCAGCTCGTTTGCCTTCTTCGTCTGCGGCAGCACCGAGAACATCAATATGGCCGTCAGCATAAAATTTGCAAAAACAAGCGCTAAAATCAGAACAGAAATCAAATTTTTCTTCATCGCTGTATCCTTTCTAATTCGTCCTTGAACTGTATGAATTATAAACCTTGATTTCGACGCGGCGGTTTCTCGCGCGCCCCTCCGCCGTCCCGTTATCGGCCACCGGCACATAGTCGCCGCGCCCGGAGGATTTGAGGTTGGCAGCCGGAAGATCCGTGTGTTCCCGGAAATAATCCGCAACGCTCAGCGCACGGAACATCGAGAGCACGTTGTTGTCCGGATAGCGGCTCGAGCTGATGGGCACATTGTCCGTATGGCCCTCCACCTCGATCACATGCTTGCTGTACTTCTCGAGAATCCTGCCGAGTTTGTCCATGATCGGGTACGCCTCCGTCACCAGCTCCGCCTTTCCGGACTCAAAGAGGATCGCTCCGCTTAAATCCAGCTGGACATACTGGGAATTGAAGGTCACATCCACCTGGTCCGAGATCCCCGCAAGGTCGAGCGTCCCCTCAATCTCGTCGGCCATATTCTGCGACTCCTTCAGCGCCTCCGCCTCATACTGCTCCACAAAGTCACCCTTGCCATTCTCGCCCGTGTCCTCCTGCGCCTTGGAGTTTGCCATCTCCTTGTAATAGGCATCCAGAAATTCCAGCTGCCTCACGCCCGCGGAGATCATCTCTCCCTCTCCGATGGTCGCGCCGCCGGAGGGCAGGAAGCTCACCGTGCTCTGCAGCGAGGCGATCACCTGCTGGAATTTTTCCTCGTCCACAGAGGACATGGAGTACAGAAGCACGAAAAAGCATAATAGCAGATTCATCAGATCCGAAAAGGTCGACATCCACGCCGGTGCTCCCTTTGGCGGGTCCTCCTGTTTTTTAACCATTACTCTTCACCTCCCGGAGCCTCCGCGCCGACTGTGTTTCTCTCGGACGGAGCGAGGAAGGATTTCAGCTTCTCCTCGATTACGCGCGGGTTTTCACCTGCCTGAATGGAGAGGAGCCCCTCAACCGTGATATTGCGCATGGTAACCTCAAGGTCATTGTTGACCGCGAGCTTGCTGCCGATCGGATTGCAGAGCCAGTTTGCGATCAGGGAGCCGTACAGCGTGGTCAGAAGGGCCACGGCCATAGCCGGTCCGATGGTGGAGGCATCCTCCATATTATAAAGCATGATAACGAGTCCGACCAGCGTTCCGATCATTCCCCATGCCGGGCCGAGCTCCGCCCATTTCTCCCAAAATCCGATGACCTTCTTGTGCCGCGCCTCCACACACACGAGATCCGTCTCCAGAATCCCGCGCACCAGCTCCGGATCCGTGCCGTCCACGACGAGCATGATTCCCTTTTTCAGGAACTGGTCCTCAATGTTGTTCGCGGCCTCCTCAAGGGCGAGCAGACCCTCCTTGCGGCCCACGTTTGCAAGATCAATAATGGTCTTGATGATGGCCGCCGGGTCCGTATTGCCCTGCTCCTTGAATGCGAGTGATGCACTCTTCAAGCCGTTGATGAAATCCTTCAGCTTGTGGCTGGCCAGCGTACCGGCAATCGAACCTCCAAATGTGATGATGACAGAGGGGAGGTCTCCAAAATACTTAAAGCTCGCTAATCCTCCACCTGTGATAATTCCGACCACGACCATTGCCGCGCCCATGATAAGTCCTACAAGAGATGCTATATCCAAAGCGTTCACCTTCCGTAAAAAATAATGAATTTACACCCTACTATCTGATTCTACTAAATTTTGCTCCGAATGTCTACTTTCTTTTTGTGGAAAAAGAAAAAAAATCCGAAAAACAGATAGAAAATGGCAAAAAGCCACTTTCTATCTGTATTTTCGTCACTATAAGCCGCCAAATCCGATTACCGCTTCAGGTTGATGAGCTCCTCAAGCAGCGTATCCGACACGGTGATCACGCGGGAATTTGCCTGAAATCCGCGCTGGGTAACAATCATATCCGTAAACTGCCCGGACAGATCCACGTTGGACATTTCCAGCTCGCCGGAGTTCATCTTGCTGCCGTCCGCGCTGATCTCAACACCGATCCCGTCGAACTCGCCGGAGTTCAGCGTCGTCTGGTAGCAGTTTTCCCCGACCTTCTCAAGACCGGAGGCATTCGCAAACTGCGCGGCCGCAAGCTGGCACAACAGCTCCGTGTTGCCGTTGTCGTAGGAGCCGTACACCTTTCCCGTCTGATCCACCTGCAGGCCCGTCAGCTTTCCGACACGCTTGCCCGCGCCGTCACCGCCGGCAGCCGAGCCCTTGAGGGTCTTCATGGTAGAAGTACCGCCGTTATACTGGTTTAAGGACCTTGAGAAGTCGATGTTGATATCCTTGAAATTACTGAGCTGAACCGTCCCGTCCTCCAGCTGCGTCTGGGAGCCGGTGACCAGCTGTGCGAGATTTAAGGTAACGTTTGCCTCCCCCCGCTCTCCGTCAATACCCACAAACACACCGTTGTTGGCATCATACTGAATGTCAAAGCCGCCCTCGTCTCTCTGGGAATCAGGTCCGAACAGCGTTTTCTTGAGCGCTGCGATCTCCTCCGGAGTGCGTAGCGTGCCATCCGCATTTCTCGAGAGAATGGTCTTGCTGTCGGAGTCCACAATATCCGAAAGCGTGACATGGTAGCTGCCGTTGATCGGCGTCCCGTCGTCGTTCTTGTTCTGGGTCACGGAAAACTTCGCCGTGTAGTTGTAGCCCAGATCATCGTAAAGCCCGAGATTCATGACATAGCCGCCGTCCGCCTCAATGTTGGTGTCCGTCTTATCCAGAATTCCGGACACATATGCCTGTGTCGTCGCCTCCGGAGCCGCCGTCAGATTCTGCGGCGCCATCACCTGCAGCGCGGACACAGTATCCTTGCGGATCTCGCCCGTAGCCGGGTCTACCTGCCAGCCCTGCACCACATAGCCGGTAGAGGACATGCACAGGAAACCGTTTCCGTCTACATAGAAGGAACCGGCTCTCGTGAAAAAGGTGTTGGTTCCGTCGCTGACCACAAAGAAATTGGTGGTCTGGCTGTCGGAGAGCCGGATGTCAAAGGGATATCCGGTGGTCTCCGCCGCGCCTGCCCCTGTGATATTGCACATGGTCGATGCCGTGGAGACGCCGAGACCGATCTGCTTGGCGTTGACGCCGCCGATGCCTCTGGCTGCGTCGCCCCCGGATGCAGATGCGGTTGTCTGATACATGATTTCCCTGAACCTTACGTTGGAGGCCTTGAACGCCTCTGTGTTTACGTTTGAAATGTTGTTACCGATAACATCCATTCTTGTCTGGTGTGTCTTGAGTCCTGACACAGCAGAAAAAAGTGATCTCATCATGGTGCAGTTTCCTCCTTAAATTTGATTAATTCCAACAAATCCTAAAGGAGACAGCGCTGCAGTCGGATTTCGTCTGTCAGTCGGAAATCCGTAATCCTCCTCAGCCGCCCTGCGGCCTTTGGTCCGGTTTTACATAATGACTGCGCCGTCTATGTTGGTGAATATGTTGCTCTGTGTCTCGTTTTGATCCATTGCAGTGACAACCGTCCGGTTCGGCACGTTCACAATAAACGCCAGCGAATCCACCAAAACCAGCGATTCGTTGATGCCCTTCGCCTGTGCCCGCTCCACACCGCTCTCCAGCCTTGCGATATGCTCGTTTGACAGACTGATGCCCCGGCTTTCCAGCCTTGAAGCCGCGTGCTTGGAAAATTTGAGCTCCGCCGCCCGCTCCTCTGCCAAATTCTGCTGTTGTCTGAATACATCCTCAAATGATACATCAGATGTCCTGCCGACCTTGCTTGCATTTTTCTGATTTAAAAACTGATCGGTTATCTGCTCAATGGATGTAAATTGGTTTGCAATCGGATTCATAACCTCTCCTCCGTGAGCCTTCCGGTTCCTTAAACGATATTGTCATCCTTGCCTTCTGTTTCCTGCTGCAGCTTCAGCACCTCCTCCAGCCTTGTACGGTAATCGACAAGCTTCTGGAAGGTCTCATCGTCCACAAACTGTTTCTGATAGTCTGTCATGCTGTCATAGAGCTCCGCGATCTGCTTGATCATCGTCTCGTGTTCCGGTCGGACATTGTCGATATCCGGAAGATACTCAAGCATG
>CAZNQZ010000025.1:11638-14111 GCA_964575245.1 uncultured Lachnobacterium sp.
ATTTTGCAAGTCCCAATGCCTCGTAATACTCGTTGTCCGCCACCGTATCCAGCGCGGAGAGCGGGTATTCCTTCCCGTTGACCGATAGAAGGGTCTCACCGTCCTTGTAGAGCACGTAATCCACCTTGCCGTCCACAAAGCTCTCTTTGCCGGTTGTCTCGTTTTCCACCCGTAAGATTACGGTCTTGCCCACCAGGTCGTTGGCCATAACGCTCTTTTGCGTCTCCTGCATCGCGAGCAGCGCTTCCACCTGTGAGAAGGTTGCCAGCTGGGCCACATACTCCGTGTTGCTCGTCGGTTCGAGCGGATCCTGATACTGCATCTCAGCGCACAGCAGCTGTAAAAATTCCTCGTACCCGAGATTGGAACCCTTGGGAAGCTCCTGCTTTTTGTTCTTCGGATCCTTGTTTTCCTGCAGGACGCCGTCCACAACATTTCCTACTGCGTTTGCCATAATTCTCCTTTCTGCCCGCCATTAAGCTACGCGGACAAGTCTACTGTATTGCCGTTATCCCGCATGATCTGCGCGGCCAGCGTCTCCTCCTCGGTCATCACGCCCGAAAGCCCGTCGAGGTCATCCAGCCGAATGCTTCTTCTGTGCATCGCCGCCGCTGCACGCTCACCCTCCTGTGCCTCGCGCCTTGCGTTCTGCTCTAAGTTCTGCTCGAACTCGTGGGACGCGACCGTCACCTCAATGGCATCTACCTTGACCCCCGCCTGATTCAGGCTCTGCCTGAGATCTGCCACCTGAGTCTCCAGGGCATTTTTCACAGCTTCGTTTGCCGCCGTAATCTGGGCGTTCACCGCACCCTCTCTCGCAGAAACATGCACGTAAACCTTGCCGAGGTTCTCCGGGTTCAGCTGCATCTCCATGGAAGTAGTCTCCCCGGAGATATTTACCTTCACCTGCTCCACAATCTGCCGGATGATGTCAATTGTGTCGAAGGACACATAAGAGGATTCCCTCACCGGCATATCCGCCGCAAGCGTGAACTCCTGCCCGCTCACCGGAACCGTGTGCGCCATCCCCTCAAAGGGATGCTTCAGGCCCCCGGTTTCCTTTCGCGCGCCGTCCCCGGCCCACCCGTTCCCGGGCTCCTTCTGACCTGTCGGCTGCCTGTGCTCCTCCTTCTGCGGTTCGTCCGCCTGCCTGTACTCCTGCGGCTCTTCCTCTCCGGTTTCCATCGGCTTCTGCGGCTCTTCGACCGGCTGCTCTGCCAACGGCTCCCTGGCCTCCTGCGATGTTTCCTGTGCGTTCTCCTGCACCTGCACCTGCACCGTCTCCGGCTGCATGCGCTGCTCCGCAGTGACCTCTCCGGTCTCAGCCACGGTACTGACCAAAACCTCCGGTCCGGCCTCCGCCTCAAGCTCCGCCTTCGCCGGAACCTCTGTCTCTGTCTCTGTCACCGGCTTATTCGCCGTCAAAGTCTCAGCCGGTGCCTGATTCTGCAATACCGGTTCAACCGGCTGCTCATCGACCTGCATCTGGACACTCTGCATTCCCTGCGGCTGCTCCGCCGTCTCCTGAACCTGCTGCTGCTGCACCGTCTGCATTTGCTGCGGCTTTTGTGTTTGTACTTCCTGCTGCGCATCCGGTGTCTCCTGCGCTCCCAAAAGCTCTGGCATCTCCTCAGGCGCCTCCGGCTGTTCCAACACATCCATGTGTGCGATCAGCTCACTCTTCTGATCCGGCTCAAGCTCCATCGCCGTCATCAGCCCGTCTCCAAGCTCCTTCACGCTCTTCATGAGATCCACAAATTCCGGTTTCATCAAAAGCTCCGACGGATTTTCGGCCCCGGTGAGTACAGACGCAAGCTGTGCCAGATTCGCCGGATTCATGAGATCGTAGGCGGTCATCCCCAAAAGCTCCATCGCCTGTAAGACTTCCTCCTCCGAAACCTCCAGCTCTTCGGCAATCTCTGTGATCACCTGCTCCCTGAAATCGCCCAGCACCTCTTCGGATTCCGTGATTTTCTCATCAATCCCCTGCACATTCGCCCGGCCGATCTCCGCATCCCTGTACTGATAGCGGTCAAAGGCTTCCACAGGCGTGCGGATTTCCACGTCGCCCGCAGGTTTTTGCGCTTTTGCCTGATCCGGCAGCCCGGTGCCGCCCGCACTCATCATGAATGCGAACATCCCGGCAATCGACGGGTCTTCGGTTTTGGTTTTGGGTCCGGCAGCATTTGTATTTGCAGCCCGTCCGGCTCCGGCCGTCCAGTGAAATACATTTGCACCTGTCATGTCATTCCTCCTTTCCTGATTTTACAGATTCCTAGCGATCCGGTTCCATGATCTCCGTCAGCTTGGCTGCCAGCTCCTTATCCATCTCTGCGAGGATATCCGCCCGCGCCTTTGCTCCCATCTGGGTCAGGATATCCGCTACCAACCCCAAATTGTTCGTCATGGTGTTGAAGATTTCGGCTGCCGCCTTCGGCTGCATCTGCGAGTATGTCTTTACATAATCTGCGAC
>CAZNQZ010000026.1:0-4355 GCA_964575245.1 uncultured Lachnobacterium sp.
CAGTGCGTTGATCAGAAATTCGTTGTTTTTTTCCAGCTTTTCATGTGTGGCGAGAAGATCCTTCGCCTGTTCCTTCAGCTTGTTTTCCATATTCAGGCGCGTCTCAAACAGCTCCAGAATATTGATGGTTCTGCGCATGATGACGGCGGTCTCAAACGGCTTATAGATGATGTCGGAGGCGCCGTACTCATACGCCTTCAGATCCGAGTCCGCCGTCGCCTCGCCGGTGATCATAATAATCGGAATCCGGGTCATATAGCCCTTTTCGCGCATGTGCTCCATCACCTGAAGACCGGTCTTCTTGGGCATCATCAGGTCGAGGAACAGCATCACAATGTCGTCGTGTCTTGCGTCCAATATATCAATGGCGTTCTGCCCGTCAACTGCCTCAAGGACGTTAAACTGCTCCACAAAAACCTGAGCCAGAATGATGCGGTTCACTTCTTCATCGTCCGCGATCAATATTGTTTTTTTCTTCAATACTTCATCCATGTCATGCACCCCTTTGTTCAATGTATGACAAATTATAGCACATAATTTTGCGGTTGCCAAGGTAATTCTGACCGGTTCCTAAAGCTGTCGAAATGCCTCATACACGTCGAGCTTGCCGTAGCCCCACTGTGTGTTCGGGTAGGTTCGCGACGCGTCTCTCTGACAGCCGCGGATAAGGATGTTGCCGATCTCCACGGAATTTAAGGAGATGTCGGAACGTCGAACCTCCCCCCACTCCATGATCTGTGCGCAGGCCCCCGCGGTGACGGCGGCGGCGACGCTGGTTCCGGTGGCTGTGATGTAGCGGCCTCTTAAGTCCTGAGCCTGCACGTTCACTGCGGGTGCCGTGAAATCCGGTTTTACGATATTGGTCACAGTAAATCCACGCCCGGAGCCGAGGTAGAGGCTGCCGCCCAGCGTGTTGTATCCGCCCACCGTGATGGGAATGGCGGCGGTGCTGGGGATCGTCAGTGTCACATCCGGGTCAGGTTTCAGGAAAAATACATCGTGGTCCAGCATGCCGGTCATGGGAAGCCAGACATGGAAATTGCCGGTGATGGAGGTGGCCGGGTAGACGAGGAGGGTCCATATGCCGCGCGCGGCCTCTGTCAGGCGAACCAGGATCAGCTGGTCGCCCCGGGTGCGCCCAACGGAGCGGTAGTCGATGGTGGCCCGGGTATTTTCCAGGCGGAACAGGTATACCTGATGCGGGTTTGCCCGGGAGGCCGAGGCCGGGAGGAGCGTGCCGCCGGGGGACCGCAGAGACACGGAGAAGAGCATCGGTGCGGAGGCCCAAAGCTCCAGATAAAAGCCGCGCATGTTCTCCTCCACGTTGATTTCCACGGCCACGGGCTCCGCCGTTTCCGGCTGGCTCACGCCCATAAAGTGGTGTCTTGCGGCGGCCTCGTTGCCGGAGGCAGTGACAATGCATCGGCGCCAGAGTCCGCCCATCAGGTTCAGGGTTTCCGAGAGGACACTTCCGCCGGAGTGGCTGCCGTTGTTGGTGCCGAGGGCAAGGCAGACGACAAGGGGCTGGCC
This sequence comes from uncultured Lachnobacterium sp., assembly GCA_964575245.1. Classification (GTDB taxonomy): domain Bacteria; phylum Bacillota; class Clostridia; order Lachnospirales; family Lachnospiraceae; genus Roseburia. The sequence continues at coordinate 1,531 of CAZNQZ010000026.1, forward strand.
GAACTCGTTCGCCTTTGCCTCGAGGTAGGCGAGACCGGCCATAATGTCATTTTCCTGATAGCATGGAATGTCCCCGGGGATAAAGTAGAAATCTTTTAAATACTGCTTGGCGGGTTTCAGCTTGACAATGACAAGGTCCGAGAGCGGTGCGGCTCCGGTAAAATCGACCGTCGTATTCTCGCTGCCGCAGGCGATGCTTGCCATCAGCGTACCGTGGCCATCGGTGTCAGTGGTGGGGACGATGCTGCGGGGATTGTCGGAGGCGAGCGCCTCGTCCAATTGTGCCTTTGTGTATTCCACGCCGTAGAGAAAGCCTTCCGGCGGACGGCTTTCGCCCCCGGAAACCGCAGTCTGGTCCCAGATGCTGAAGACGCGGGAGCTGCCGTCGGGATTTCGGAAACCGGAATTTTCGTAGACGATCCCGGTGTCAATGATTCCCATCAGAACGCCCTGACCCTTGAGGGCAAGTGCGGGCTGTGTCTGAAGCTGCAGGATTCCGCTCTCCTCAAGAGCCGTCGAGTCCAGCAGGCCAAGGCATTTGGGTATGGAGGAGTAAGTGTAGGTGCCTACCTCGAGGGGAGGCACGCGGTTCTTCCCAAAATAGAAGATGGTGTAGTTGGCGTCGATGGGCTGACGGCAGTCGGGCTCGATCGGGATCTGCACAGAGAGCTCGTTCGGAACGATCAGGTCAAGGGTGTCGTTGGATTGGATAATTTCGTTACAGGTCATAAATGCCTTTTCTTTTATCCTATGCGCCGGTTGGTCATTTCTTTCAAAAACTAAGACGGAAAAATTTTCATACCGGGGTTAAGTATTCAGATGGAACGGTCGATACATTACACAGAGATATTAGTGTTAAAAGGAATTAACCAAATTAAATTAATCCAAGGAGGGGCCATTATGAGCACAGTAGGACAGACAGGCGCTATCGCCAACAATTACGATTCGATGTATACATCGTCAGCCCAGAGGAAGGCGGAGACCGATAAGACATCGGGGACATCCGGAAACTACGGCAATACGATCGGTGATGTCAAGCTTTCGGATAAGGGCGCAAAGTATTACGAAGAGTTAAAGAAAAAATACTCTAACATGGATTTTGTCCTGGTCAGCAACGACGAGGTCGAGGGCGCAGAGCAGAAGGCGGCGCAGTATGCGAAGACCGGAAGGACTCTTGTGCTGATCGACGAGGATAAGATCGAGAAGATGGCGGAGGACGAGGAGTACCGGAAGAAATATGAGGGCATCATCGGCAACGCCGATTCGCAGCTTGCCAAGATGCAGGATAAGCTGGCCTCCGGAACCATGCAGGATGTGAAGACCTTTGGCATCAAGGTGGATGACAATGGAAATACCTCTTACTTCGCGGTGATCGACAAGTCGCTCGCTCAGCAGAGGGATCGGATTGAGAAGAAGGCGGAGCAGAAGGCCGAGGAGAAGAAGGCTGCCGAGAAGGCAGCAGCTAAGGAGCGGACGGAGGACAAGAGCGGGACGAAACAGGCCGGAAAGACGAAAGAGGATCTTGAGACCGTCACCGCCTCGTCCGTGGAGGAACTCATCCGGCGCCTGAACAACAATTATTATCTGTCCATGAGCGACAATGTGCGCACGGAGCAGGAGATGCAGGTGGGACAGCAGTTTGATTTCCGTCTGTAGGAGCTTGCGCCGGAGGGCGCGATGCGTTATAATAATAAATAGAAGGGAGACATCGGGCTTTCTGGTGTCTCCCGTTTTTTTACGCAGGCCGCATAAGTCGGGTTGCTGCCGACACAGCATGCGGGCCAATGTAATACCCCCAAAGGGGGATTGCATTGCGCGGCGGGTATTTACTGGACAGTGAAAGGAGCGTGAAGAATGACTAAGAGAGAGCACTTGTTTAGGTATGCGAACGAGAAAACGGGGATGTGCAATGCCAACGATCTGATTCCGGACAGTCTCTTTGAAGAGTATGGAGTGAATCGCGGGCTGCGGGATTTGAACGGGAAGGGCGTGCTTACGGGACTTACAAATATTTCAGAGATCATTTCCTTCCGGAAGGATGAGAGCGGCGGGATGGTGCCCTGCGACGGCGAGCTGTGGTATCGCGGTTACAATGTCAAAACGCTGATTAAGGAGCTCGGCGAGGAGCAATTCGGCTATGAGCGGACGGCTTACCTCTTAATGTTTGGGGAGAAACCCTCGGAGGAGGAGCTCGCAGAGTTTATGCATATTCTGGCGGATGTGAGGACATTGCCCACAAATTTTACCAGAGATGTCATCATGAAAGCGCCGTCGAAGGACATTATGAACTCCATGACGAGGAGTATTCTGACGCTGGCTGCGTATGATCCCAAGACCGCTGAGTCCACTCTGGAGAACAATATCCGTCAGTGTATCCAGCTCGTGGCGGAGTTTCCCATGATTGCCGTGTACGCCTATCACGCCTACAACCATTACGAGAATGATTCCAGTATGTACATTCACCGCCCGAAGCCGGGGCTGTCAACGGCAGAGAATTTCCTGCGCATGCTGCGCCCGGACAACAAGTACACGCATCTGGAGGCAAAGGTTCTGGACGTGGCACTCATGCTTCACATGGAGCACGGAGGCGGCAACAACAGTACCTTTACGACTCGCGTCGTGACCTCTGCAGGCACGGATACCTACTCTGCCATCGCCGCGGCGATGTCCTCCTTAAAGGGGCCCAAACACGGCGGCGCGAATATCAAGGTGATGGAGATGATGCAGGATATCCGGCACAATGTGAAGGACTGGCGGGACCGCGACGAGGTGCGCGCGTATCTGGCGCGTATTATGGACGGGGAGGCCTTTGACCACAAGGGCCT
>CAZNQZ010000026.1:4365-14096 GCA_964575245.1 uncultured Lachnobacterium sp.
GATCTACGGGATGGGACATGCAGTATATTCACTGTCCGACCCGCGGGAGCGTATTTTCAAGCGCTACGTCGATGAGCTGGCGGAGGCGAAGGGCCGGGGTAAGGAGATGCAGCTCTACAACCTGATTGAGGAGCTGGCACCGGAGCTGATTGCGGAGAAACGCCATATTTTTAAGGGTGTCTCCCCGAATGTGGACTTTTACAGCGGCTTTGTGTATGAGATGCTTGGAATCCCGATGGAGTTGTATACGCCGCTCTTTGCGGTGGCGAGGATCGCGGGGTGGAGCGCGCACCGGCTGGAGGAGTTTGTCGGCATGAATAAGATTATTCGTCCCGCGTACAAGAGTGTGATGGTGAAAAAAGAGTAGGGAGGCATATCGGTATGAAGATCGGTTTTATCGGATGCGGCAATATGGGGACGGCTATGATGCTTGGAATGCTTGAATCCGGAAAGTGTGCGCCGTCTGACATGATGATTTCCTGCCGCACAGCCGCCGTTCTGGAAGAAAAGCAGAGAGTGTACGGGGTGAAGACCACGCTGGACAACCGGGAGGTGGCGCGGTTTGCGGATATTCTCTTTCTCGCGGTGAAACCGCAGTTTTACGCGGAGGTGATCGCCGGTATCCGGGGAGAGGTTGGGACATATTCCATCGTGGTGTCCATTGCCCCGGGAAAGACGCTCGAGTGGCTTGCGGCGCAGTTCGGGCGTGAGCTGAAAATCATCCGGATGATGCCGAATACTCCCGCGCTGGTGAAGGCGGGGATGACCGGCATTTGTGCGGGCGATGCGGTGGGCAGCGGGGAGTTGGAAACTGTTCGGGAGCTCATGAACGGATTTTCAGAGACGGAGATTGTTCCGGAACATCTGATGGACGTGGTGACGGCGGTGAGCGGGAGTGCACCCGCCTATGTATTTCTGTTTATTGAGGCGATGGCGGACGCCGCGGTGGCGGGCGGTATGCCGAGGGCACAGGCGTACAAATTTGCGGCAAACACGGTGCTGGGCAGTGCGAAAATGGTGCTGGACACAGGGATGCACCCGGGAGCGCTCAAGGACATGGTCTGCTCTCCGGCGGGCACGACGATTCAGGCAGTGCGTGTTTTGGAGGAAAAGGGCCTGCGCAGCAGTGTGATCGAGGCGATGATGAAATGTCTGGATATCTCGAGGGGGATGTAGCATGAATCTGGCACAGCTGAAGGACGGACAGAGGGCGGTGATCACCGCGGTAGGGGGTGAGGGAGCGCTCAGGCAGCATTTTCTGGACATGGGGCTGATTCCGGGGACAGAGATTACATATGTCAAGGCGGCGCCCATGGGCGATCCGGTGGAGTACCGGGTGTGGGGGTATGATTTGACCCTGCGGCTGGAGGAGGCAGGGCAGGTTGAGACAGGCGGTGCCAAACCAGCCCCTGGGCCGGAGGAGACCGGCGGGGATAAGAAAAGCCGGAGAGCGGAACGGGAGCAGAAGCGTTCGACACATCCGGGGCTGGGAGAGATGGGAGTCTACCATGTAAAACAGCGCGGGGAGACGATCGCAAGGGACGAGCTGCTGACCTTCGGGCTGGCGGGAAATCAAAACTGCGGCAAGTCAACGCTGTTTAATCAGCTCACCGGGGCAAATCAGCATGTGGGCAATTTTCCCGGCGTGACGGTGGACCGCAAGGACGGGCCGATCCGCAGGCAGGATCACACGCTGGTGACGGACCTGCCGGGCATTTACTCCCTCTCCCCTTACACGAACGAGGAGATGGTAACGCGGGAATTCCTTTTGCGCGACCGTCCGCGCGCGATCATCAATATTGTGGATGCCACGAATGTAGAGCGCAATCTCTATCTGACCCTGCAGCTCATCGAGCTGGATATCCCGATGGTGCTGGCACTCAATATGATGGATGAGGTGCGCGAGAACGGGGGCACCGTCGATGTAAACCTCTTAGAGCAGACGCTGGGGATTCCGGTGGTGCCGATCTCGGCGGCAAAGAACGAGGGCATTGACGAGCTGGTGAGCCACGCGATGCATGTGGCGCGCTACCGGGAACGCCCGGGGCGCATGGATTTCTGTGATGCAGATGGGGTGGACAAGGGCGCGATGCACCGGTGCATCCACTCCATCATGCACCTCATTGAGGATCATGCGCATCGGTTTAAGATTCCCGTCCGGTTTGCAGCGAGCAAGCTGGTGGAGGGGGATGAGCAGATTGAGTCGGCCCTGCAGCTGGATCAGAATGAGCGCGAGATGATCTAACATATCATCACTCAGATGGAGACGGAGAGCGGAATGGACAGGCAGGCGGCACTGGCGCTCATGCGGTTCACCTTTATCGACCGGGTGTGCTCTGCAGCGGTGGTGCGCCCGCAGGAGAGCAGGGAGCACCTGAGGAGCCGCAGGATTGACCGGGTGCTTACGGGAAGGTACACGGCTCTTCCGGTGTTTTCTATTATTATGGTTCTGATTTTTTATATGACCTTCGGGTTGATCGGGGCGTGGCTTTCGGATGGGCTGGCTCTCGGAATCGACGCTTTTACGGGCTGGCTGGATGAGATTCTGGCCGCGGCGCATGTGAACGCGGTAATCCACTCGCTGGTGATCGACGGTGTTTTTGCGGGAGTGGGAAGCGTGCTGAGCTTTCTGCCCGTGATTGTAACGCTGTTCTTTTTCCTGTCTCTTCTGGAGGACAGCGGCTACATCGCGCGCGTGGCCTTTGTCATGGATAAGCCGCTTCGTAAAATCGGCCTCTCAGGGAGGAGCTTTGTGCCGATGCTTCTGGGATTCGGGTGTTCGGTGCCCGCGATCATGGCAACCCGGATATTGCCCTCGGAGCGCGACCGGAAGATGACGATCATGCTTACGCCCTTTATGAGCTGCTCAGCGAAAATGCCGATCTATGGCTTTTTTGCGGCGGCCTTCTTCCCCGGGAGGAGTGCGCTGGTCATGACGCTTCTGTATTTTACGGGGATCGTCGTCGGGGTGGTGGTGGCGCTTATCATGAACAACACCGCCTTTCGCGGCGTGCCTGTGCCCTTTGTCATGGAGCTGCCGAATTACCGGGTTCCGGGGCTTTCCAGTGTGGCGCATCTGATCTGGGAAAAGGCGAAGGATTTTCTGCACAAGGCGTTTACTATTATTTTTCTGGCCTCCATTGTGATTTGGTTTTTGCAGAGTTTTGACCTCAGGCTAAATCTGGTGACAGACTCGGGGGAAAGTATTCTCGCGGCAGTTGGCGGGCTGCTCGCGCCGCTGTTTGCGCCGCTGGGTTTTGGAGACTGGAGGATCTCCACTGCGCTGATCACCGGTTTTATGGCAAAGGAGAGTGTAGTGAGCACGCTGACGGTACTGAATGCGATGAATGTCTTTACACCCTTTACCGCGGCGGTGTTTCTGGTATTCACGCTGCTCTACACGCCCTGTGTGGCAGCTATCGCATCGGTGAAGCGGGAACTGGGCGGAAAATGGGCGTTCCTCGTGATGGCGCTCCAGTGCGGGATTGCGTGGATTGTAGCTTTTTTTGTGCATTTGGCGGGACTTTTGCTGGGAATACGATAAAAAATAGCGCGATGGCTTGCTTTTTTTTGAAAATGTGTGTAGAATAGCAGAGTAATACTTTTGATAAATTATGAGAAATGTGAGGATATACCATGAGTCAGGCAAAGGTGGAACAGTATAAGAAGGATAAGGCGAACCGCAGGAAAATCATGCGGAAAGAGAAGGCACAGCGCGTGGCGGGCAAGGTCTGCGCGTGGGCGATACTGCTCGCCATCATCGGATGGGCGGGATATTCAGGAATCTCCTACTACCTGTCTAAGCAGCCGGTGAAATCGATCTACGCGAATCTGTCGGCTGTGACGGACTATATCGACGGTCTGAGCTCCGAGGAGAACACGGAGAGCGAACAGTAGGAAGGGAGCGGGCGGTGCCGGATTATTCCGGCGCCGCCTTTTCTAATGCATTTCTGATAGCATTCAGCAGTACGGTGGATGTGTACTGGTTATTTTGGGAATAGGTGAGGCCGCTCAGGGACTGCGTGGATACAATCTGCGATTCCAGATCGTTCAGCGCCGGCCGCAGGAGCGGATACATGGTCTCCATGCTCGCGTCCAGATTGACGAGTGAAATGGAGTTGATGTAGTTTTCATCCACCACCACCTGGACATCCAATGCGGCGTCGCTGATTTTGACGGATGAGGTGTAGACGCCCGGCACATACATGGTCGGTGCTGTCTCAGTTGAAACTTTGTCCTTCGGCTTGAGCAGGACCGCAATCAGTATGGAGAGGATTAAGATCAATGCGATGCCGACTGCGGTAAATATGATTCGTTTCATATGAAGGACGATGATTTTTGTTTTTGTGCTCATGTTCTTCCTCCATTTCGGTTACTGTTCCCTATATCTTATGTCCGATATGGAAAATCATTCCACCGGATTTAAATTTTCAGAATTGTATAATTAAAAAAGCAAATAGATAGACTTTAAGAAAGCGGTTGACAGAATGGAATACTTCTGTTATGATTCTACTTGAGTTTGAGAGACACGGGTAATAACTGTGTATGCGATAGTGGCGTAGTTGGTAACGCGCGACCTTGCCAAGGTCGAGACCGCGGGTTCGAGCCCCGTCTATCGCTCTCATCAGCTAGGGGATATCCGGTTTGGATATCCCCTTTTTATCATGCGCAGGCCCGCAAAAGGAAGATTTCCGGCAGTGCCGGATGCGGGCCGCGCGGCGAGTAGGGGCGAAAAATCTCCCCTACTTGATTGTGCAGGGAGAATCTTCCCTGTTCGATTGAGGGGAGGGAAGATATGGCAAAAAAGGTGTGCTACTGGCATCTGCCGGGGCTTTGTTATTTTCGGGCGCTCAACCATGTGCTGCTAAATGTGATGCTGAATTACCCGGATAAGTTCCGTGACGGATATAAAATCGGCTCTGTGTACGGGACTATCCCCGGCGCCATCTGGAACGGGGGCCGTGCAGTTTTTGGCAGCAGCACGAAGCAGGATGTCGAGAAGGTGGTGAATCTGTACAACAGTCGGGGAATCCCGGTGCGCTTCACCTGGACGAATTCCCTGCTGACAGAGCAGCATGTGAACGACACCTTTTGCAATATGGTGATGAGGGTGGCGGACAACGGCATGAATCAGGTGCTGGTGAACCGTCCGGCGCTGGAGGAGTATATCCGAAGGGAGTACCCGGGTTATAAAATTATCTCCTCCACGACCAAGCGGATTGTGGATCCCGACCGTTTAATGGAGGAGCTGGAGCGGGACTATTTTCTGGTCGTACTTGACTATGACTTAAACCGCGACGAGGACGTCATAAGCCGCCTTGCGCCGGTGGCGGACCGGGTGGAGATCCTCGTTAATGAAATTTGTTATCCGAACTGCGCGAAAAGAGCCGCCCACTATGAGGAGGAATCCCGATCTCAGCTGGAATTTGACAACCGCACGGATTTTGTGTGCCCGCACAGGTCAAGGGAGAACCGTACCTTTGAGGAGTGCATGAAGCGACCGGCTTTTCTGTCAAATGAGGAGGTGGGGGGGTATATCGAGCGCGGATTTGTCAATTTCAAGATCGCGGGGCGGGGCCTGCCGCTGCCGTTTGTTCTGGATTCGTATCTGTATTTTCTGGTGAAGGACAGCGAACGCGACTTTATCCGGGACAAGATCTCAAGATTGCTGGAGGGGCTGTCGGGACCGCAGCGGATGCCTTCCCGTCCGGCAGGACGCGGGTAGGATGAGTCAGGGGGTGAACCTGTAGTGGAGACTGGCATTCAGAAAATTAATCGGAGTATGATGGTCGGTTGGACGATCATTGTGCTGGTACTGTTTGTCACTTATATCGGAGAAGTCCTAAAGGGCGTCCGGAGCGCGGAGTATGTACTTGTGTTCTGTGTGTTTACGATCCTGCCGAATATTCTCTGTCATTTACTCTATCACAAAAACGCGGGATCTCAGAATCTGAAGCTCTGGATTGTCCTCGGATATTTTGTAATGTATCTGTTCAGCCTGCTCACGGGCAGCACGAATCTGATCTTTACATACATTCTTCCGCTGCTGTCACTGCTGATTTTGTACCATGAGCCCAGGCTGATCCTGTGCACGGGGGTGGCGTCGCTTCTGGTCAATCTCTGCTTTATCGCCATGCAGGCGGCGAATCATGAGCTCAACATGGCCAACAGCAAGGAGGCAGAGATTCAGATCGCGCTGATCGTGCTCTGTTTTGGCGGCTGTTATGTCGGATCGAAGCTCTACAGGCAGATCAATGAGCAGAATATGATATTTATGGATCAGCTGCAGGAGAAGACCCGGCAGAATGAGCAGATGACCCTGCAGACGATTATGACAATTGTCAACACCCTCGACGCCAAGGACCGCTATACAAAGGGCCATTCCCAGCGCGTGTCCGAGTACTCCGTACAGCTTGCCCGGGGTATGGGGATGAGCGAAGAGGAGGTGGAGCGCATCCGCTACATAGCGCTTTTGCACGATATCGGCAAGATCGGGATACCGGACTCGATCCTGAATAAGTCCGGGCGTCTCACGAAGGAGGAGTTTTCCCTCATGAAGAACCATACGGTCGTGGGCGGCGATATTTTGAAGGAGATCCACGCGCTGCCGGAGGCGGATATCGGGGCGCGCTATCATCACGAGCGGTATGACGGCAAGGGCTATCCTCAGGGGCTGAAAGGGGAGGAAATCCCCGTGCTCGCCCGGATTATCGGGATTGCGGATTCCTTTGACGCCATGACCAGCAACCGCGTGTACCGGAAACGGCTGTCCGATGAGGCGGTGATTGAGGAGATCAAGCGCTGCAGGGGGTCGCAGTTTGACCCGAAGGTGGCAGACGTGTTCCTTGACCTGTTCCGGGGGGGAAAACTGCGCGTGATCAGCGAGGATGTCTATCTCCCGAGTGAAACCTACTCCGAGGATGCGATGCAAAGCCCTGGGCAGATTCTGGCGGCTCCCCTCTGGAGCGGCACGGCGGACGAGCGGATGGATGAGCTTACGCTGGTGTATAATAAGGAGTACGGGGAAGGCATGCTGGAGGAGTATCTTCAGACAGGGAACGGCTGTCTTCTGCTTGTGGATATTGATGCACTGCGCGAGACCAACCGGCAGCTGGGCTTCATTATGGGTGACCTGTTTATCACCATCATCGCCAGGCTGCTCAAGAGTATCGGGACGGAGACGATCCTGTACCGGAGCGAGGGGGACGAATTTATCTGTTTCCTCTGCAATGTCGCCTATCGGGAGCCGGTGGAAGCAATCATCAATCACCTGTACCGACAGCTGGATATGATTAAGGCAGAGGACCGCGTGCTGGAGGATCTGACGATCACCGTCGGGGCCGCGATGGCCAAGGTGGCGGGGGGAGACCGCAGGGAGCTGATCGCAAAGGCGAAGAAGGGTGTCTATTACTCGAAGCAGATTGGCCGAAACCGCTTCTGGATGTATGAGGAACAGGCGGAGGAGACTCAGAGGGATCTCACGAGACGCGACTTTGACCGTGTGCTGGCGATTCTTCATCAGAAGGACGACGGGTGGAAGGAGCACTTCGCGGGAAATTCCGAGTTCGCGTCGCTTGTGGAGCACCTGCAGAAAATAAATCCGGATAACAGCCACCGCATTCAGATTGTCATGTTCACCGTCGCCTCTCCGGAGGAGGATGCGGTCAAAATCAAGGACAAGGAGATCGTCATGGGATATCTGGAGGAGGCTGTGCGAACCTCGCTGCAGGTGCGCGATATGACCGCGATGATTTCCACCTTCCAGCGGCTTGTGGTGCTCATGGATATGGTGCCCGAGAATGTCCGGCTGGTGACGGATCAGATTATTGTGTCGTTTTACCGCCAAAATAAGTATCCGAAATACCGCGTGTTTTTTGACGCTGCGGAATTAATAAAAAGGGAAAAATAACGGGAAGGAGAACGAAAGATGGAAATGCCGATTATACCTTTTTTAATCTGTTTCCCACTCCTGGTTTCAGTGTTGATGTTTACCATTCGCGTGAATAAGATCCGCAATGCCGTGGCTTATGTCAGCGCTGTCGCAATCATTGCCGGGACCATTGTCTTAGTGGTGCAGTGGGCGCTGGGAGGCTGCAAGCCCATAGAGCTCTATGTGGAGACAGAGTTGATTGACCGCCTGATTTTGGGAGTAGAGCTCTTCCTTATGTGTCTGCTCACTTTTCTCTGTTTCAGGTACAGAAAATACTGGATCAGCCTTTTGTCGATCGGACCGACGCTTCTGATTGCGTGGCTGGAGCTTTTTGGCCCAAAGCGGGACGAGGTCTGCCATATTTATGTCGATCATCTGGCAATTCTGATGTGCCTGATTATCGGAGTCATCGGGTGCCTGATTGTGATTTACGCGGTGGGTTACATGCACGGCTATCATCACCTGCACACGGAGATTGAGGATCGCAGGTACTATTTCTTTATGCTGCTGTTTGTTTTTCTTGGAGCGATGTTCGGCTTTGTCCTGTCGGGCAGTACGCTCTGGGTGGATGCGTTCTGGGAGGTGACAAGTATCTGTTCCTTCCTCCTGATCGGCTACACGAGGACGCCGGAGGCGATTTCCAATTCCTTCCGGGCGCTCTGGATGAATCTGCTGGGCGGGACCGCGCTTGCGGTTGGTGTTGCCTGTCAGGTGATCTATACCGGAAATGACTCGCTGCAGCGGCTGGTCAGCGGCGCCGTGCTCCGGGATGCGGGCTGTGTGGTTCCGGTTGCGCTGATCGCGTTCGCCGCGCTCACCAAGTCCGCGCAGATGCCATTTTCAAAATGGCTGATGGGCGCGATGGTTGCGCCGACACCATCCTCTGCCCTGTTGCACAGTGCGACGATGGTCAAGGCGGGAATCTACATTTTATTCCGTCTTTCGCCGGCGATGGACGGGCAGGAGATCGGCAACATGATCGCATTTATCGGGGGATTTACCTTCCTCGCGGCGTCGGTTATGGCGATCGCGCAGAGCGACGGCAAGAAGGTGCTCGCCTTTTCCACGATCTCCAATCTGGGGCTGATGGTGGCATGTGCCGGAGTTGGGCGTGAGGAGACCATCTGGGCAGGACTTTTCCTCATGATGTTCCACGCGGTGAGCAAGTCGCTTCTGTTTCAGGATATCGGTGCCGTGGAGAACGCCACGCACTCGAGGGATTTGGAGGATATGCACGGCCTGATCCACCGGCTGCCGCGCCTTGGTGTGTTCATGTTCATCGGCATTGCCGGAATGTTCTTAGCGCCCTTTGGTATGCTGATCTCCAAGTGGGCGGCGCTGAAGGCGGCTGTGGACGCGCACAATATCATGCTTGTTATCTTTATCGCATACGGCAGTGCGACAACTATGTTTTACTGGACCAAGTGGATGGGAAAATTGATCTCGGCGACGAACGATCCGCCGGTCAGGGATATCACGAAACGCAATGAGGTCATCTCACTGACGATCCATGCGGTGTTTATGATCGCGCTGTGCGTGCTGTTCCCGCTTTTATCAAAGATTTTTGTGGAGCCTCTCATGCTGGAAATGTTCGGGGTGGCGCAGGCGGTGCTGCCGATGAGCGTGCTCTATATGCTCGTTATCCTGATCTGTTTTATTTTTATCGTGCCGCTTCTGGCTTATGTTTTCTCGAAGCGGATCAAGGATGTTGACAAGATTGCATATATGAGCGGCATCAATGAGGGCGACGACGACTCGTTTACCGACGCCTTCGGAGAACCCAAAAAGCTTGTGATTTCCA
>CAZNQZ010000027.1:0-13711 GCA_964575245.1 uncultured Lachnobacterium sp.
GCCTTCTTCGACACCAAATATAATTTTCTGGGCGATGCCGTCGTCGCAAGGGGCGGCGCCAACTACGCCTATGTGGCACCCGTGGAGCTCTTCCGCCGCGCCATCCTAAAGAGCGCACAGCAGATTATTCTTTTGCACAATCACCCCAGCGGTGACTGCCGTCCGAGCGAAGCGGATATCAGCCTGACCGGACGGCTGTGCGAGGGGGCAAAGCTTTTGGGCCTCTCGGTGGCCGATCATATCGTCATCGGGGACAACCGCTATTACAGCTTTCGGGAAAACGCAGGGATGCCATAACAGGGGATACAGAAAGGATAGGTACTATGAACAACAATGTTTACGGAATTGACTTAGGGACATGCAACTTCAAGGTGTTCTGTAAATCGACGGGGAAGTTCTTCAGCGAGAAAAACACAATCGCCATCATCAACAAGAACCAGATCTACGCTTACGGGGACGACGCCTACGCGATGTACGAGAAGGCGCCGGTCAACATAAGGGTCACATTTCCGGTTGTCAGCGGCGTGATCGCGGACTACAATTTTCTGCAGACCATGATCTTTGAATATCTGGAGAAAAAAATCAAGGGAAAGGTGAAAAACGCGGATTTTCTCGTGGCGGTTCCCACGGACATCACGGATGTGGAAAAGAGGGCCTTCTTTGAGTTGTTCTTTAAGAGTAAATACCGTCCGAAGAATGTCATGCTCTGTGAAAAACCCCTTGCGGCGGCCGTCGGCCTTGGGATCAATGTCAACGAGCCGGTGGGCGTGATGATCGTGGACGTCGGTGCGGACACGATCGAGATCTCCGTGATCTCTATGGGCGGAATGGTGCTGAGCGACATCCTTCATCTGGGGTCCAACCGGCTGAACGACTCCATCATCAGCCATATCCGCAAGGAATTCAACCTCGTGATCGGCAAAAAGACGGCGGGAATGCTGAAGGAGAATCTGGGCAGCGGGCTTCCGGGGCGTCAGGAGAGCCTTGCAGCGGTAGGGCTCGACGTGGTCAGCGGCCTGCCGGTGGAGCGGGAGATCAGCGCGGAGGTGGTCTACAGCGCAATCAGCGCCAATCTGGAATCCATCTGCACATCCGTCAAGATGATCCTCGAAAAGACTCCGCCGGAGCTGGCGAGGGATATCATCAATTCCGGCATCTATATTACCGGAGGCGGCTCCAAGATCATGGATCTGGACAAGCTGTTCACGCAGATTACCAATATTAAGGTAAACACCTGTGACAATCCGGAGGAGACGGTGGTGCGCGGGCTTGCCAAGATTACCTCCGACTCCAAATACAAGAGACTTCCTTATACCATGAAAAATATCAGTGCGCAATAAAAGGGATACCATGAAGAGATTTCGCAGCAAGAAAAAGAAACGCATCTCAAGTAAATACCTGCTCATGATTATGAGCGCCCTCTGCGTGCTCGCCATATTCGTAAGCCTCGTGTTCAATGTCGGCGGAGGTCCGCTTCACACGGTGGCGGGCCATGTGTTCGTCCCGATGCAGCAGGGCATCAACACCGCCGGGGGCTGGCTGTCCGACAAGGTTCACGACTTCCGGACTCTGGGGGATGTCCTCGATGAAAACCGGGATTTGAGGGAAAAGGTCGATGAACTTACGACACGGCTGAACAATATTATGCTGGACCAGTACGAGCTGGATAACTACCGGGCGCTTCTGGATCTGGACGCAAACTACGGGGAGTATGACAAGATTGCGGCGCATGTGATTGCGAAGGACGCCGGAAACTGGTTCTCGTGCTTTACGATTGACAAGGGCAGCAATCACGGGATCAAAAAGGGAATGAACGTGATCGCCGGGAGCGGTCTGGTGGGCATAGTCACGGAGGTCGCACCCAATTTTTCAAAGGTGCGCAGCATTATCGACGATTCCAGCAATGTGAGCGTGATGGTGTTCACCACGAAGGACAACTTCAATGTCAGCGGGAGCCTCATGTCCATGAACGAGAGCAAGCTGCTCCCGTTCACGGAGCTTCAGGATGAAAACGATGAGGTCAAGCTGGGAGACCCGGTCGTGACTTCCTATGTCTCCGACCAGTACCATCAGGGGCTTCTGGTGGGCTATATCTTCGACATCGAGGTGAACTCCAACAATCTGACCAAATCCGGGACCATTACGCCGGTGGTGGATTTCAAGCATCTGCAGGAGGTGCTTGTCATCACGGAGATCAAGAACACCGGGGAAGAGGATTTAAGGAAAGCGCAGGAGTGAGCCATGTTGCGAAAAATCGTACTTTTTCTTATCATAACCGTCTGTTTCCTGCTCCAGACCTCCGTGTTTCCAGCTCTGTCCTTTGCGGGGATCGGCCCGAATATCCTCATCATCGTGGTGTCCGCCTTCGGGCTGATGCGCGGCAAAAAGGAAGGCCTTGTGGTCGGTTTCTTTTGCGGACTGCTTATCGACATCTTTTTTGGTTTTTATCTTGGAGTATATGCTTTACTGTATATGAATGTCGGATATGCGAACGGATTTTTGCAGAAACGCTTTTTTCCGGACGACATTAAGCTGCCGATGATTATGATCGGCGCGAGCGATATCGTCTGTAATCTCGTGGTGTATCTTGTCATGTTTTTGATGCGTGCCCGGTTCCAGTTCCTGTACTATCTCAGGGCTGTCATTATTCCGGAATTTGTATATACCATGGTTATTACCATATTGTTGTATTTCATTCTGCTCAAGATCAATCAGCGGGTGGAGGCTTACGAGAAAAGGAGAGCGAAAAAATTTGATATATGATATTCGCGAATGGTTAAAAAAATTCTTCAGTTCCAGGCTTTTTGTCATATCGGCGGTGTTTATCGTCCTGTTTGGGATCGTTCTGGGGCGTGTGTTTTCCCTGCAGATCGTCAACGGCAGATCCTATCAGGACAATTTTGCGCTTCGCATTACCAAGTCGCAGTCCATCGACGCGGCGCGGGGCTGCATCTATGACTGCAAGGGAAATCTTTTGGCATACAACGAGCTGGCGTACACACTCTCCATCACGGACAGCGGCGTCTACTCCCGGGTTTCCGAGAAAAACCGCAAGCTGAACGGGCAGATTGCCGAGATTGTGACGATGCTGGAGAAAAATGGGGACAAGCTCACAAACAGCTTTAAAATCAGCTATGACGAGGAGGCTGACTCATATGCGTTTACCGTATCCGGAAATTCATTGAACCGGTTCCGCGCGGATGTGTTCGGAAGGACCACGGTGGAGAAGCTGCAGTACAATGAGAAGTTTGGCTTTGATGAGCTGAACGCTACGCCGGAGCAGATCATGGAGTATCTGATGAGCTCGAGCCAGGGCTGTTTTGGGGTTGACAGTTCCTACGGGCGCAGGCTGGGGTATGAGATTGTCGTGGTGCGTTATGCGATGAAATTGAACTCCTACGCGCGCTACATACCGACGACCATCGCGGAGGATATCAGCGACCGGTCGGTCGCTTATATCAACGAGCATATGGACACGCTGGTCGGAGTCGCAATCGAGGAGGACACGGTCCGCCGTTATAGCTACGGTCCGTATTTCGCCAATATCATCGGCTATACCGGGCGGATTTCCGACACCGAGTACGAGGAGCTGCATGAGCAGGATGAGAGCTACACCAGAAACGATCTGGTGGGAAAGGCAGGGCTGGAGCAGTATTATGAAGCCTTCCTGCGCGGCAGGAACGGGGAACAGAAAATCTATGCGGACAATGTCGGGCGCGTGATGGAGGTCATCAGCAGCACGGACGCCGTGGCGGGGTGCGATCTGCATTTAAGCCTGGACGCGGAGCTGCAGAGGGCAGTCTATCTCGCACTGGAGCAGGAGATTGCTGGTATTGTCTACTCCAATATCAAAAACGAAAATATCCCAAGGGGGGATGTATACTACGCACTGATCGACAACAATGTCATTGATATCAGTCATTTCGGCGCGGAGGATGCCTCCGACGCGGAGCGCGCCCTCTATCAGGATTTCTCCGGAGCGAAAAGCCGCGTGGTTGAAGAAATCAAAGATCAGCTCGGCGATTCACCGGTTGCGCTTTCCCAGATGTCCGATGAGATACTGGATGATTTTACCCTGATTCTGTCGATGCTGCGCGAGGACAAAATTCTTCTGTCGAAGGAGATCGACGAGACGGACAGTGTGTACAAGCAGTGGAAGGATCAGAAGATCAGCCCGAAAGAGTACCTGAACCACTGCGTTTTTATGCAGTGGATTGATGTCAGCCTGCTTGCACAGGATGAAAAATACGCGGACATTGAGGAAATTTACGACTCCCTGTGCAGCTATATTATGGAAAAAATCGAGGGGAGCACAGAATTTGACAAGATTGTCTACGAGTATATGGTACAGCGGAACGAGGTTTCGCCGAAGGAGCTCTGCCTTGTCCTCTTTGATCAGGGGGTTTTGGACTACGACGACGACAGCGTGGAGCAATTAAAGAGCGGGAGCTTAAACCCCTTTGATTTTCTGCTGGACAAGATTGACAAGATTGAAATCCGGCCCGCGCAGCTCGCCCTTGACCCCTGCACAGGCTCCTGCGTGATCACGGAGGTTGGAACCGGCAAGGTGCGGGCGCTGGTGAGCTATCCCGGCTACGACAACAACCGGTTTGCCAACGGCGTGGACGCGAAATATTTCAATGCGCTGCTCGCGGACAAATCCAGGCCGATGTGGAATTATGCGACGCAGGAGCAGACGGCGCCGGGCTCCACCTTTAAAATGGTGACAGCGACCGCTGCCTTCGCGGAGAATCTGGTAACTACCACGGAGAAAATACGGTGTACCGGAGTATTCACCGACGTCAGCAACGAGCCGACCTGCTGGATCTATCCGCGGAGCACCCACGGATGGCTCACGATTGCCGAATCCTTACGGCACTCCTGCAACGTCTTTCACTATACCCTCGGATACCGGATGGCGACAAAGGATACGGGCGTTTACAACGACGCCAACGGAATCCGCTATATTCAGAAATATGCCTCGCTCTACGGGCTTGACAAAAAGAGCGGAATTGAGATTGAGGAGTCCACGCCGGATATCGCGACGCAGTATCCGGTCATGGCAGCCATCGGGCAGAGCAACAACAATTACACAACGGTCTCTCTGTCGCGCTATGTGACGGCGGTGGCGAGCGGAAAGCTCTATACCTACCAGCTTATGAACGAGATCGTGGACGCGAAGGGCAATGTGGTAGAGCAGTATGAGCCAAAGTACGAGGATATCTCCGGCACGCTGAACGCGGAACAGTGGGATGCGATCCATTCCGGCATGCGCCTCGTGGTGGAGAACCTCAAGGACTTTAACGACCTTGAGGTTCCGGTTGCGGGCAAGACGGGAACCGCCCAGCAGGTGGAGACCCGTCCGAACCACGCGCTGTTTTTGGGCTATGCGCCCTACGACAATCCGGAAATTTCGGTTGCGACGCGCATTGCCTACGGCTATAGCTCCCACAACGCGGCCACGGCGACGCGCAATATCATTTCCTACTATTACGGCGAGCAGTCTCTGGAGGATATTCTGGGACTCAAGGCATCCGGTGTCAACGGTTCCTCAAACAATGCGGTGACCGATTAACACATAGATCATAACTGACAGGAGGTTTCTTTCATGGGTGAAGCGATTGTTTTCACTTCAGGAAAAGGCGGTGTCGGCAAGACTACAACCATTGCCAACATCGGTGCGGGACTTTCACGGTTAGAGAAAAAAGTCGTCATGCTCGACACGGACATGGGGCTTCGGAATTTGGATGTTGTCATGGGTATGGAGGATCAGATCCAGTACAATCTGATCGATCTGCTCGAGAGCCGCTGCAGGCTCAAGCAGGCGCTGATAAGGGACAAGCGCTACCCGAATCTGTACATGATACCGGCGGCGTTAAAACACAAGCCCGTCCGGGAATACAAGAGCAAGCTCTATGCGCTGATCGGCCAGCTCAAGCAGGAGTTTGACTACTGCCTGATCGACTGCCCGGCGGGCATTGAGGACGGCTTCGACTTTGCGGTTTCCGCCGCGGACCGGGCGATTATTGTCACAACGCCCCATATTTCCGCTGTGCGCGACGCCGGGCGGGTGATCTATCTGCTCGAGGGCCTTCGCATCCGGCAGATGGAGGTGATCATCAATGAGTATAACGGGCGCATGGTACGGCGGCACGAGATGATGTCGAGGGATGATGTCACCGAGCTTTTGGGCATTCCCTGCATCGGAGTCATTCCGGTGGATGACAAGATTATTGTCAGCCAGAATCAGGGCATTCCGGTGCTGTCCCTGCGGGCCAAATCCGCCGCAAGCTTTATGCAGATCGCGAGGGAGCTGGATGACCCGGCAGTCATTCCGATGGATTTGAATGCGGAGGATCCCTGCGAAAAGCAGAAGAGCATTTGTGTGAACAGCGAGGTGATGAGTTATGAGGCATAGGGGAGAGGCAACGGGTGCGCTCGCAAAGGAGCGCTTAAAGCTTATGGTGGAGGCTGAGCCGCTGGAGTGCACGCCCAGTGCAATGTCGCGCATGAAAAAGGAGATCTCGGAGATCATTGCGCGCTACTATGAGGTAGCATTGGACAATTACGAAATTAAAGTGATTTTACAGCAGGACAAAAAGAGAGCATAGGATGTTGAAACAATATCACATAAGAAATTATCGTTTTCAATTAGTTTTATTTATATTGATCCTGACTTCCATCGGGATTCTGGTCATTGGCAGTGCGGAGCCCTCCGTGCAGAAGAAGCAGATGATCGGCATGGCGATCGGCCTGGTGGTCATGCTGATCACCTCGCTGATCGATTACTCCTTTATTTTGAAATTGCGCTGGCTGATCTACGCGGCGGTTCTCGCGCTTCTTGTGCTGGTTCTGTTTACGGAGGAGCACAAGGGTGCCCACCGCTGGATTGACCTGAAGTATTTTACGCTTCAGCCCTCGGAGCTCGCAAAGCTGGCGCTTATTTTCTTTTTTGCCGCCTACTTTATGAAACGGGAGGAGCGCATCAATACCCTGCGGACAATTCTGGGCGCATTTGTGATCGCCTCTGTACCGCTGGTCCTGATTTTGAAGGAGCCGGACACATCAACGACAATTTTGACAGGAATTATTTTTATTACCCTCTTGTTTATTGCGGGATTAAGTTATAAAATAGTATTGACAGTTATTGGTATCAGCGTTCCGGTCGGCGTGATCGCGGTCAGCTATATTTTAAAGCTGGCACAGACCGGGGAGGATTACCGTTTTGGGAGGATCATGTCCTGGCTGTATCCGACTGATCCGAAATGGTCAGACATTGCGGCACAGCAGCAGAATTCGATTATGGCGATCGGCTCCGGTCAGCTTTGGGGGAAGGGGCTGAACAACTCGGTCGCCACGTCGATGAAAAACGCCAATTACATCATTGAGCCACAGACGGATTTTATCTTTGCCGTGGCGGGGGAGGAGCTTGGCTTTGTGGGGACACTGTCCATCATTGTACTCCTGTTTCTGATTGTGATTGAGTGTATCCTGATTGCGCGCAGGGCAAAGGATCTTGCGGGGAGGCTGATCTGCTGCGGGATGGCTGCGCTTGTGGGCTTTCAGAGCTTTATCAACATCTGTGTCGCTACGGGCCTCGCGCCAAACACCGGGATTCCGTTGCCGTTTGTCAGCTCCGGGCTATCCTCGCTGGTGACGCTGTATGCCGGTATGGGGGTTGTACTGAACGTAGGGTTACAGCCGGAAAAATATTAGGGGGGAAAATTCCATGAACATTGGACTTGTTGCACATGACTCGAAGAAAAAGCTCATGCAGAATTTCTGCATTGCCTATCGTGGAATACTGGCGAAGAACGAACTTTTTGCGACCGGGACCACCGGCCGGCTGATCGAGGAGGTAGCGAATCTGCAGATTCACAAATATCTGGCGGGCCATCTTGGGGGATCCCAGCAGCTCGGTGCCCAGATAGAAAACAATGACATTGATCTCGTCATTTTTCTGAGGGACCCGTTAAAACCGAAGTCCCACGAGCCGGATGTCAACAGTATTGTGAAGCTCTGCGATGAGCACAACATTCCGCTGGCGACCAACCTCGCAACCGCGGAGCTGCTGATAAAATCTTTAGACAGAGGAGATCTGGACTGGCGTGAAATATACAAATAGATCCATGAGGGTGCGACTGCTGTGTCTTGTCTGCATAGCAGCCGTTTTTATGACCTCCTGCGGGAGCGCGGGGACAAAACCGCTGGAGGCGGCTTACCCGCTGTACTCGGAAAAACGTGCGGGGAGCGCGGCCTGCTCGCTCTTTGCCAAAAATCTCTGCGTGACGGAGAATTTTAACTACGGGACCGATCAGGTTGATGCCCGGCTGGCGGAGGCGGCAGGCGCCTTTAATCTCGACCAGTGCGAGGTGCTTTACAGCCAGAATCTTTTCCGGAAAATGTACCCTGCAAGCATGACCAAGATACTGACGGCTTACATCATTATCCGCGACTGCGGGATGGAGGATCTCGTGACGGTCAGTGCGGCGGCGGCAGGTCAGGCGTCGGATTCCTCCACCTGCGGGATACGGGAGGGCGATGTCCTGACCGTGTCCGATCTGCTTTACGGGCTGATGCTGGTCAGCGGAAATGATGCGGCGGATGCACTCGCAGAGCACCACTCGGGCTCTGTGGAGGCCTTTGCGAAGGTGATGAATGAGACCGCGCTGCGTTTCGGCGCGACGGGCAGCCATTTTACTAACGCCAACGGCCTGCCGGACGAGGAGCACTACACGACGGTCTATGATCTGTATCTGATCTTTCAGGAGGCGGTCAGCCAGCAGGAATTTGTGAATATTATCCAGACGAAATCCGTCGAGGTGAAATACAAGAACCGCTCGGGACGCGAGGTCAGTCAGACCTGGAAGAACTCAAACCGCTATATCAACGGTTCCAATCCGGCTCCGGACAGCGTCACGGTCATTGGAGGAAAGACGGGGACAACCAGTGCCGCAGGCTACTGTCTGGCGCTCTGTTCTGTCAACGAGAGGGGTGAGAGGATCATCAGTATTGTCTGCAAGGCGGGCGGGAGAGTGGATTTGTATGGTATGATGGATCAAATTCTGTACAAGTTTGCGAATTAGTGATTGTATTTCCCTGCGAGATACACTATAATGTTTTTAGACGATTTGAGCCGATAGCAAAATACTAAAATATCCAGGAGGAGATGCTATGATTGAGATAATATGTGGAGAAACGGGCAAGGGGAAATCCAAGGAGCTCTTGGCCAGGGTGAATGCGGCGGTCAAGACAGCCAGCGGAAATGTGGTTTTCCTCGACAAGAGCCAGAAGCATATGTATGAGCTGAGCAATAAGGTGCGTCTGATCAACGTGGTTGATTATCCGCTTACCAACTGTGATGAATTTTTGGGTTTTATCTGCGGGATCATCTCTCAGGACAATGACCTGGAGGAGATGTATCTGGACAGTTTCCTCACGATTGCGGGCATCACAGAGGATGCCGACATCTTAAAGGCGATCGAAAAACTGGATGTGATCAGTGAAAAATACAAGGTTCGGTTTATTTTGAGTGTTTCCAGAGACAAGGATAAGCTGCCTGAGTGCGCGAAGGCCAAAGTGGTTGTCTCTCTGTAAGAACCTGTTACATACAAAGAGGGCTGCAGTGGCTGCAGCCCTTCTTATTGTACACTTGAGTTAATCCTCCAGGGAGGAGTGGATGCGGCCGTAAAAGCTGATGATGTACAATCCGCTCAACCCGACCAGCGCATAGACGATTCTTGTCAGCCAGGTGCTGTCCCCAAAAATAAAGGAGACAAGGTTAAACTGGAAGAATCCGATCAGCCCCCACACCACGCAGCCGATGACCGCGAGTGTAAGGAGTGTATTGTCAAGCCATTTCATATTATTTACCTCCATCCATTGTGTTCTCTTCTATTTTGTACAAAACAGGGGAAATTATACATGTCGGCTTATGGCGGGTTTTTTATAAAATAATTAAAAAGCGAGGTGATAGCTTGTCGGATGGCCAAAAAGTTGTGCGGATGCGCCGCACGCGCGGATGGAATGTGGGCGTGCTCATTTTTGTGATTATCTTTCTCTATGTGGCGTTTCAGATGTACGGGTATCTGACGAAGGAGGTAGTCGCGGAGTATGAGGTCGGTCAGGGCACGATCGCGACCAACCACGTTTACCGCGCGCTGGCCGTGCGGGATGAAACCGTGGTGTACGCCGGACAGAGCGGATATATCAACTACTATATGAAAAACGCCTCCAAGGCGTCGGTCAACGACGTGGTCTATTCCATCGACACGACCGGGGAAATTTCAAAAAAGATTGCCACCGCGGCGTCAGACGGTTCCGCCTTAGGTGCGGAGGCGACGGCTGCGGTCGCGCGGGAGCTCGACCAGTTCTGCACCACCTATGACTCCAATCATTTTTCATCCGTGGAGGCGTTCTGCGTCAATTTAAATTCCGGGCTCTCACAGACACTGAGCACAAATGCCTTACACGGACTGCAGTCCATGGTGGCCTCCGCGGAGGAGCAGAACACATTCTGCCAAAGGAAATCGGACGATACCGGGATCATTGTCTACTACACGGATGGCTACGAGAATGTGACGGTC
This sequence comes from uncultured Lachnobacterium sp., assembly GCA_964575245.1. GTDB lineage: Bacteria > Bacillota > Clostridia > Lachnospirales > Lachnospiraceae > Roseburia. The sequence continues at coordinate 10,587 of CAZNQZ010000027.1, forward strand.
GAGAGCTTTGTGCCGGATCTCATGAATTCCACGGGATATGAGCGGAAGGTGCTCGATGTGAGGGAGCAGGTATCGGTGGGGGAGGCTGTGTACAAGCGAATCGGCAGCGAGGAGTGGAATCTGATCCTTGCGGTCTCGGAGAACATGGCAAAACAGCTCTCTGAGATGCGCAGTGTCCGGATTCGTTTCTGTAAGGATGACTATGCGCTGACTGTGCCGTTCTCTGTCTTAAAAATACAGGGGGATTATTTTTTAAATCTCACTCTGCAGACTGCGATGATCCGCTATGTCAATGACCGCTTTATCGAAGTGGAGCTGGTGCTCTCGGAAGAGCAGGGCCTTAAAATACCGAATACTGCGATCACCTCCAAGGAGTTTTACACGGTTCCCAAGGCGTATTTCTCGGTGGGCGGGGATTCGTCGAGTCCCGGGCTTCTGATTCAGGACAAGTCCGGGGGCGGGGGCACCGTGCAGCTTGTGACTCCGACGATCTATTATGAGGAGAATGATTTGTGCTACATCGACGACGAGTCGGTGCAGGCGGGAGATGTCGTGATTATGAGTGATTCCGCGCTCACATACACGATCGGGCAGGATGTGGCGTCGCTGACCGGCGTCTACAATATCAACAAGGGTTACGCGGTGTTCAAACAGATCCGCGTTCTGTCGCAGAACGAGAGCTATGCGATCGTGGAGATGGGACAGCCTTACGGGATCTCACTCTATGACCACATCGCGCTGGAAGGGAGTAAGCTGAGAGAGGATCAGCTGGTGGTGAAATGACAAACGGGGAAAGCATTGATGTTCGGGCAAATTTAGAGGAGGTGGAGCGGCGCATCCGGGCGGCGTGTACCCGCGCGGGGCGTGACCGCGGGGAGGTGACGCTGATCGCTGTGAGCAAAACCAAGCCGGTGGAGCTTCTGGAGGCCGCCTACAGCGTGGGAATACGCGATTTCGGGGAGAACAGGGTACAGGAGCTCTGCGGTAAGATGGAGGTTCTGCCTGCAGATATCCGCTGGCATATGATCGGCCACCTGCAGACCAACAAGGTGAAGTATATTGTCGGGAAAACCGCCCTGATCCATTCCGTGGACAGCCTGCGGCTCGCAGAGGAGATCGAGCGCCAGGCGGCGAAGCTTGACATTGCGGTGCCCATTCTGATCGAGGTGAATGTGGCGCAGGAGGCGAGCAAATTCGGCGCAAAGAAGGAGGAAGTGTCCGCTCTCGTGCGCGCGGCTGCGGCGCTGCCGCACATAGAGATCCGCGGGCTTATGACGGTGCCGCCCATTGCCGGAAACCCTGAGGATAATCGCGCCTGTTTCCGTGAAATCAGGCAATTATCTGTTGACATCGCAGGGGAAAACATAGATAATGTATCTATGAATATCCTCTCCTACGGTATGACCGGTGATTATGAGACTGCGATCGAGGAGGGCGCAACGATGGTGCGCGTGGGAACCGGCATTTTTGGCGTGCGCAATTATATGATATAAGGCAGGTAATAAGATGAGTGTCTTTGAAAAATTTCTGGATAAAATGCGTCTGAATGTGGACGATGATTTCTATAATGAAGAGTACGAGTATGAGGAGGAACCGGAGGAGGAAAAACCGGCGAAGTCATCCCGGAAGGGAAGTGCCAGAGCGTCGAGGGAGGAGCGTGCCTCCTATTCTAATGCCGACCGGAAATCCATGCCCAAGATCACTCCGATTTCCAAGAGCCGGAAGCAGGGACAGCAGACAGGCATGGAGGTCTGCGTGATCAAGCCCGAATCCATGGAGGATGAGCTTGAAATTGCAGAGACACTCTTAAACGGGCGCACGGTCGTGATCAACATGGAGGGGCTCAGTGTGGATATCGCCCAGAGGATCATTGATTTTTCATCCGGCGCCACTTATGCGCTGCACGGAAATCTGCAGAAGATTTCCAATTACATATTCCTCGCCACTCCGAGCGGGGTGGACATCTCCGGAGACATTCAAAACCTCATGGAGGCCTTTGACATCCCGGGGTTTAAGATCTGATGGACGCGCAAGAGCTGTGCAGGAAGCGCCTGCAGGATCTCGCCAATCAGGCTTACCGCAAGGATATTGTCATGTTCAGTGATTTTTTGAACCTGAACGAACAGAATATTTATCATGCCGCACAGCGGGAGCTGCCTGTGCAGACCAGGCTGTTCGGCGGCTATGAGGAAGCAGAGCGTCGGATTCTGGCATGTATCCCGGATGCTCTTTCTTCTTATCTGCAGGCCGATGCGGCAGATCTGCAGTATCCGATCGTCTGTCTTGCGGCGCGCCCGCTGCACGAGAAGTTTGCGGAACACCTCACGCACCGCGACGTTCTCGGAGCGCTGATGCATCTGGGGATCGACCGGGGGAAGCTCGGAGATATCGTGTGCAGGGACGGTGTATTTTATATCTTCTGTGTGGAGCAGATCCATGTGTTTCTCATGGAAAATCTGGCACAGATTCGCCATACCGCCGTGCAATTGTCTCCTGTGGAGTCGGTGGATCTGTCCGGGGTGTGTCCGGATTTTGAGACAAGGCAGGAGATGATCGCCTCCAACCGCATCGACTGCATCATCGCAAAGGCCTATCACCTTTCCCGCTCCGAGGCGGCGGAGGAGCTCGCGGGAGAGCGCGTGTTTATTGACGGCAGGTGCATCAGAAACTGTAACCAGTCCTGCGAGAGCGGTGCGATTGTATCCGTGCGGGGAATGGGTCGTTTCGTCTTTGAGACCGATGAGTCCCTGAGCAAAAAGGGGAAGCTGCGCGTGAGTTTTAAAATGTATCTCTGACAAGGGGAGGAGCTGTCATGGCGGAAGCATCAGGAAGAAAATCAGGAAGGCTGCTTTTTTTCAGTTATCTCGGCGTGTTTTTGGCCGTTATTCTGGATCAGGCTGCGAAGTATCTGGCAGCGGCTCATCTCAAGGGGCAGCCTGCCCTGGAGCTGATTCCCGGCGTGTTTGAGCTGAGCTATCTGGAGAATGAAAGTGCGGCCTTTGGCCTTGATCCGGTCTCTCTTTTGCACCGCATCTTTCACTTTGGCTTTTTCGACGCGAACCCTCTGGATTTTCTGGCGTTCAATATTATTTTTTTTCTCATATGCACGCTGATCGTCGCGTTTT
>CAZNQZ010000028.1:0-9621 GCA_964575245.1 uncultured Lachnobacterium sp.
GGAGTAAAAGACGGTATTAATTCTCATCGTCAAAGCCCTCCTGACTGCTGTCACTGACGATCACTCCCCGTTTTACGGTGATCACCCTTTTTTTCATCACCTTGACGATCTCGAGATTGTGCGTGACAACGACCACGGTGGTTCCCTTGTCGTTAATATCCTCCAAAAGCTTCATAATCTCCCACGCATTGTTGTTGTCCAGATTCCCGGTCGGCTCATCCGCCAGCAAAATGCTGGGCTGGTTGACAAGCGCGCGCGCGATCGCCACGCGCTGCTGCTCCCCGCCGGAAATCTGTCTGGGATAGGCGCGGTATTTGGCGGCCAGCCCGACGAGAGAGAGCACCAGCGAAACCCTCTTGCGGATGCGGCTGTTCGGCTCCCCGATCACCTTCTGGGCAAACGCGACATTCTCATATACATTTCTGTCCTTTAACAAACGGAAATCCTGAAATACAACGCCGATGTTCCGGCGGAATTTCGGGATCTGTTTCCGCTTGATCTTACCAAGATTTTTGCCGCCGACCAATATCGTGCCCTCGGTCGGCTCCAGTTCCTTTAAGAGAAGCTTGATCAGCGTCGATTTGCCGGAGCCGCTGTCCCCGACGATAAAAACAAACTCTCCGTCTCCAATTTCCAGATTCACATCGTTCAGCGCAGGCACACCCTCGGAATAGGTCTTGCTGACATGCTGCATTTTTATCATCTTGTCTCCTTCGTAAAATCAGTAGTCCAGCGACTCCATATACTTCATATACTTGACTACCATGAGGGCAATCTTAAAGGTAATGGCATCCTCAAACACGCGCAGATCCAGTCCGGTGCTCTTCTGGAGCTTATCCAGCCGGTACACCAGCGTATTCCGGTGAATATAGAGCTGTCTGGAGGTCTCCGACACATTCAGGCTGTTCTCAAAAAACTTGTTGATCGTGGAGAGAAGCTCCTCGTCATACTCATCCGGCGCCTTCCCGTCAAAAATCTCCCGGATAAACATTTTACACAGCGGGATCGGCAGCTGATAGATCAGACGGCCGATTCCGAGCTGGGAATAGGCAATGATATTGCGGTCCTCAAAGAAAATCCTGCCCACATCCAGCGCCATACGCGCCTCCTTGTATGAGCGGGACACCTCCTTGAGTTCCCCGACTATCGTTCCGTAGGCGATATGTACATTGTCAGCCGCATCCGGGCGGAACAGGTTCAAAATCACCTCCGCCGTCCTGTTCATATCCTCGTAGGATTCGTTCTCCGCCAGCTCCTTGACAACAATGATATTTTTCTCATCCACTGCCGTGACAAAGTCCCTGGACTTGCCGCCGAACAGCCCCCGGATCTTCTCGAGCTCGTTGCCGTCCTTTTCCCGGTTTGTCTCCACGACAAACACGACGCGGTGAACCTCGGTCTCAATATGAAGCTTTTTGGCGCGGTTGTATATGTCCACCAAAAGCAGATTGTCCAGAATCAGGTTCTTGATAAAGTTATCCTTGTCAAAGCGCTCCTTGTAGGCAACCAAAAGGTTTTGAATCTGAAATCCCGCTATCTTGCCGATCATGTAGACATCCTCACTGTCCCCGCAGGCCAGCAGAATATACTCCAGCTGATGGTCATCGAAAACCTTGAAAAACTGACAGCCGTTAACCACCTGACTGTCCGCCGGCGAGCTGGCGAACGCCTGCGCCGGAGCCACAAAGCGGTCCGCATCGGCAATCGTAGCCGCAAGCACCTGCCCTTCAACATCCAGAACACACAGATCCGTTCTCGTTATCCCCTTGAGCCCGTCAATCGTATTTTGAAGTATCTGATTGGAAATCATAGCCCTTTCTCCTTATCCCCCAATAGTTCTTTTGCCCCTTTTATCACTATATTAATATAGAAATACAAAAAAAGAAAGAGGAAATGTTGTATTTTTATGCATTTCCTCTAAAATCTTTGTAAACTGTCTCAAAATTCCTGCCGATAGCTCCAAAAACCCTCTCCGAGCACCTCCCGCACATCGGATACAACCACGAATGCGCCCTCGTCCACCTCATGGACAATATCCTTCACGCGGATGATTTCCTTGCGGGAAACCACACAGTAGAGCACATATTTGCTCTTGTGGGTATACATGCCGCGCGCCTCAATTCCGGTGACGCCCCGATTAAGCTCCCTCATCAGCCGCTGTGCCACCTCCTCGTGCCGCGCCGTGATGATCCATGCGGCCTTGGAGTGCTTGAAGCCCTCCAGAACCGAGTCGCTCACCCTCATAACCACAAAGATCACAACAACCGCATAGAGAGTCGGCCTCAGCCCGAACACATACACTCCCGCCAGAACAATCACGGCGTCGATGAGCTGCATGATCTGCACCACCGAATACTGCCGCAGCCTCACATGGACCAGCGTTGCGACGAGATCCGTCCCGCCGGTAGTCGCCCCGGCCCGAAGCACCAGCCCGATGCCGATTCCGGAGATGACCCCGCCAAAGAGCGCGGACAGAAGAAAATCACCCTCTGTCAGATCCATCGGCGGAATCAGATACAGCCATACGGAGAGCATAAATGTGCCGAAAATGGATTTACTCAAATACGCTCCCCCGAATCTGCGGTATGCGAGGAAAAAAAACGGCAGGTTGAGGAGCAGATTGGACAGCCAGAGCGGCACACCCCCCGGAATCAGACTGCCGGTCAGATTTCGGACAAGAATAGCAATCCCTGAGAATCCCCCCGTGATCAGCCCGATGCGGTCATAGATGCTGCCGATGGCAAGCGCCATCATTCCACTGCCCAGTGTAATTAATAAAAAATCCCGATGCTTATTCTTTTTTGCCAGATCCATCCCTTCCACTTTCCTGTCTGGAACTGTTGATATGTCTCTCCAGCCTGCGGATGCGGATATGCCGGTCAATCCACCACCAAAAACCGCTGCGCGCGGTTTCCGGATTCATAAGGCCGATCCCGTACCAGAGACTCGCGGAGAGCTTCTCCCGGTTCTCCATAAAAAAATGCTCCTGCAGGGGACTTGGCAAAATACTTACAATGACATCCGCCGTGTCTGCATTGATCTCGTTGACCAGCGCGTCCACTGCGCCTTCATAGAGCTCAAGCGCGAAGCTGTCCAGATCACACCGCGGAAACCGCTCGCGAAATTTCGTCTCCATGGCAAGCGTGCGGGACTCCTCGACACCCAACAGACGAACCTTTTTGTGATTGCGCTCAAAAAGGCGCATGATCTCATAAAAAAAATCGTGGTGCTCGATCTCGCGCCTGCGCTGGTAGGTGCCGGCATTCACGGCATCCAGAATCGCAGACTCGGAAATCACCGTGTGTTCCATCGCAAGAAGCGCACTCCGCACCTGCTCATCCGTGTCCGCCAGCATCAAAGTGTCCGTATTCACTTCTTCAATCGTGTGAAATCCACTTTTGGACAATTCCCGCTCAAGAATCATTATGGATTCCCTGACCGAGTAATTGTCCAACTGGATTCCAGCAACATCAATCACCTTAATCATAGCCCCACAAGTATACCAAAATTGTACGCCCTTGGCAACTGCTGTTTTTCCTCACAAACGACATTGTGCGACAATTCCCGACATTTTTATTCATATTTTCACATTAGAAATGTCAATCAGATTTTTACCATTTCACACTTTTACGGTAAACTTTATGATTTATTACCAAAACGCCTGTTTCCATTTCCACGAAAAAAGCGGGCAAAAATCATCCTGTCTTTTGTGGATAACGTGTATAACTTCGTGTATAACTTGAATTTTCGGCACTTGAGAGCTTGAAATTGTGGATAACTTCTCTGCCAATTTCTCTCTTAATCTGTCAAAATTTTTTCCGTCGGTTCATTTTTTGTGCAATCTGCTATTCTACATTCGTATCCAGGGAAACGCTGATTCAATCATCGCTTCCTCATAGCCTTTGGCGGATGCGCACGGATTTGCCGTGGAATTTGCTGCTTTGCAGCGCAAATCCGGCGCGGGAAACGCTATCACCAGCGTTTCCCTAGTATACCCGCACTCTCCGGTTAATATTCATCGGATGGCATCTGCGTTTCATCCGGCACCTGCAGCTCCGGAATCTGCGTGTCGTCCTGCGCCGGCGGCTCCGGAAGCTGTGTGTCGTCCTGCGCCGGCGGCTCCGGAAGCTGCGTGTCGTCCTGCACCGGCGGCTCCGGAGTCTGCGTTTCATCCGGCACCTCCGGGACCACCCGGACGGCGGCCCTCAGCAGATTGGAATCGGCGCTGTAGTAAGTGACCCCGTTTACCTTGACCTTGGCGCGGATACAGTATTCATGGGTTCTTCCCTGAATGGTCGTATCGTCCGTATAGCTGGTTTTTTTACTGCCCGCTATTTTGGCAACCAGCTTGTACTTTTTGGCTCCCGCCTTTCTCCTGTAAATCTCGTATCCGTTCATATTTTTACTCTCCGTCCAGGTCAGCGCTATGCTGCCGTCCGGAAGGCTCTCTGCACTCTTTAACGTCGGCGCCTGGCCCTTCACGAGGCCATAGGCATCGGCAATTCCTTTCGCGTCAGCGATCCCGAGCTTTTTCAACTGTGCATTCGAGTTCAAATACTGTTTACAGTCGGACGAATTGCTGACAAATGCGTGCTCCACGATAATCCCCGGAAATCCGCTCAGCTTACTGTGCTTGATCACATAATAATAGTCTGCAAGCTTACTGTCCGCATACCGGGTATTGGTCTCCGAATTCCGATAGGTCGCGCCCAGATTTTTCAGGCCCAGCGCGGCAAGCTGCTTTTGTACCTGCAGCGCAGCCGAACGCCCCTCCTCGCCGATCTCCTTCCTGTAGTTGTAATTCGGGTAGTAGACAGACGCACCGCGTACCGTGCTGCGCGTACTGGCATTGTTGTGAAGGCTTACGAACAGATCCGCGTTTTTGCCCTTCGCATAAGTAATCCGATCCTTCAGGGAAACCGTGGTATCCCCTGTGCGGGTCAGATACACCTTCACTCCCAGATACTGCTCCAGCTCCTGCTTCGCATACTTTGCGATCTGGAGATTGAGCTCCTTTTCCATATATTTTTTGCCGCTCCAGGTATAGGTGGCGCCTCCGTCAACCCCGCCATGCCCGGCGTCCAGCACGATCACCAGCGGAGCCGCATTCGCCGCCCGCACCGGCGTCGGAACTGCACCGATCATTGCAATTACCATGATTATAGAAAGCAGTATCCCAATTCCTCTGTTTTTCATATAAGCAATTTTCCTCCCTGTACTCTCAACTATTTTGCCTTAACTGTCACTTCACTGGAGAATTCGCCGTAATAGCGCTCCCCGTTGTACTCATTCCAGGCGCGCACCCGATAGGTATATTCGACGCCTGCCTTGCGTTTTTTATCCGTGTAGGACAACTGATCCCTGCTCTCGAGCGTGGCAATCTTCTCATACTCTCCGGTCTTATTGTTTTGGCGGTAGACCTCATAGCCTCCTGCCCTCTTATTTTTCGCCCACTTCAGGGTAACCGTTTTCGATTTTGCCGTCGCACTCACATTCTTCACGATTGCCGGCAGTGTGGTGCTGCCTGCCGTCCGCGAAAATTCACCGCAGTATTCTCCCTCTCCGTAATTCAGGAATGCCCGCACCTGATAGCTGTACTCCGTCGCGCCGGTCAGGCCGCTGTCCGTGTAACTCACCGTCTTGTTGTTGTCAATGACAGCAATGGTCTCATATTCACCGGTCGCTCTGTTTCGCCTGCAGATCTGATAACCGCTGGCGCGGCCCGCCCTCTTCCAGGACAGGTTTATGGAATACGCGGAGGCGGGTTCTGCGGAGAGATTTTTAATCTGGGCCGGAGCAGTCATTGCCCAATACTGCGCGCTCTGCTTCCCCCAGTATTTCTTCCCCTCGAACAGGCGATACGCCTTCACCCGAAAGCCATACAGGGATGCTGTTCTGCCGAGCTCCTCCGCCGTATACTCCGTGGAGCCGCTGATATCCGCCAGCTTCACAAATCGCTCCTCATCCTCGTCATACTGATAGATGCGGTAGCCGTCTGCGGAGTATACCTCATCCCAGCTCAGAGTGATCGCGTCTGCGGTCGCGTCCTCCGTCCGGATCTCCGCGGTCTGGGCAGGAGCAGTCACTGCCGTGACTGCATCCGAGAACCTTCCAAAATAATCAACCCCTCCGACTGTCCAATATGGCCGCAGCTTATAGAGATAGGTCTCCCCTGCGTCCAGATTTGTATCTGTGCACTCCCAGTCAAGCACGTCCAGCACTCTCTTAAATTTTTCCTCCTCATCGCTGTATCGGTACAGGCGGTACGCGTGCACATCGGACTGCCCGCTCCAGCTCAGCGTGATGGAATCTGCCAGAGAGGCCGTCATTTCCGGCTCCTCCGGCGTTATGTCGGTATCCAGATACCAGAAATCCAGATCCAGATTTCCCGAGTAACCGTCGACGCGCCCGGTCGAGGAATACTGCCAAAAGTCATAATCAATCTGCGCGAGCTGGTCATAGGTCAGATTTGCAACCGGCGCGTCCGTGCAATCGTTGTAGCGCGCAAGCCAGATCCTGCATCCCCTGTCCCTCAGGGTCTGTGTATCCATATAGTGTACCATCCAGTACGCAGAGGCATAGATCATCGGCGTGTAACCCGCCTCCGATATCACATCTGCAAACGCGCTGCAGATGGCGGTCTCCTGCTCCCTGGTAAGCTTCCCCGCTGTCAGGCGCTTGTAGGAACCCGACTCCCGGTCCATAACGATCGGCATGGAGACATCCCAGCCGTACTGTTCCACCAGCTTAAGGACATACTCAGCCTCCTCGCGCGCCTCCTTTTTGTCTAATGCCTGTGAAAAAATGTAAAGCCCGACATTGATATCATTCTCCAATGCGCCCTGAATATGCGAATCTGCACAGGTATCCTCATAAATACTACCGTCTGCGGTATCTCTGGAGGCGACGCGGACTATGGTGAAATCAATCCCCGCGTCATGAATTTTCTCCCAGTTGAGGCTGGAGATCGTGCTCCCTCTGCCTCCCCTGCCATCCTCCTTGACACCCTGCCACCAGGACACGTCAATGCCCTTGAGCAATATCCGATCCTCCAGCTCGCTCCTGTGGCGGTAAGTGACATCTGTGTAGTCACTGTCCGTCGTCCATGAATTATCAACGTACTCCTCATAGCTGTCTGCCGCCAGAATCCCGGTCGGCAGGGCAAGCGCCGCCAAAAAAAGCACAACTCCTGCAATCACTCTTTCTCTTATTGCAAACAAGCTGAATCCTCCTGTGTATTCTTACATTTTTCCTTCTAAAAAATCCGCCGCACTGCTAAAATAGCCCGATAATTCACATTGGAAATCTTAATTCCGTCCCTGCGGTTGCTGGCATGTACGATCTGCCCTCCGCCGATATAGATTGCCACATGCCCGCTATAGCAGATGATATCGCCCGGCTGCATCTCCGAAGTCTCAACCCCGTAGCCGCTCCTCCTGAGAGAGGTTGAGCTGTGCGGAAGGCTCACACCGTAATTGGCGTACACGCTCATTACAAAGCCGGAGCAATCGGCGCCGTTCGTCAGGCTTGTCCCGCCGTACACATACGGGTTTCCGACAAACTGACACGCAAAGGTCGCCACGTCGGCTCCGCTGGAGCCCGTCGGGGGTGTATAGGAGCTGTCATCCGCCGTACTGCTGCCCGATGCGCTCTCTGTGCGCTTCTTTTTCCTTGCAGCCGCTGCGGCAGCCTTCTTTCGCTCCTCTTCCTCCTTCTTCAGGCGCGCCTTTTCCTCCTCCTTCGACTCCGCGTATGTATACTCCGTGGAAAGCTCCACATAGTCGGCGGACACAAAACCGTTTCCACCGTCCACCGACACTCCGATCCATCCCTCGTTCGACTCGTCCACGACGGTCAGATCCTCGTGCTCCGGAACCATGTCAATCACCGGGGTGTCTGTTGACGGGCCCTTCCTGACAAACAGCGTCTGGGTCGTCACAATTGCAGTGCGTCTTCCGGCGGCCCGGATCTTCTCCTCGTCTGCGACCGTGACATACTCGGCGCTGACATACCCGACCACATTGCCGGACTCAATCTTATACCAGCCATTCTCTTCGCTGAGAACCCTGCCTACATTATTTTTATATAATTTCCCGACTGACTGGCTCTCCTTCGCAGCCTCTGACCGGATATTGACATAATTGTTCACATTGGCCACCAGCATGTCCGCATACCCGGACGCCGCAACCAGCGCCGTCTGCTGTGCCACTACCGGTGCCGTCTGCTGTGCCACTACCGGCTGTGCGCTCGCGATAATCGCCTGATCGGACGCCTCCGCCGCCTGTCGGCTCATAGTAAGGGAAATACCTGCCGTGGGCAGGGCAGAAGAAACTGCAACATTAGATGTATATTTTGCGATTCCCGCGCCCGGGGCCGCCAACGCACCGCAGGGATATGTCCCGACTGTGAGTGCTGCCGCCACGCCGCAGGCTGTAATCTTCCAGGTACCTTTGCGATTCATAATTTCCTCCGATTATAGAAAACTGGTAAATTTTTGTTACGAATTTATTACAAATGTTACGATGTTATTTTAGCAAGCCAGCCTGCAGGTGTCAATACAAAAATGCAAGGGATTTTCAGGAAACGCTTGCGTTATTTTACTTTTCATGGCATAATAATCCAAAAGAGGTGCAGCGGATGCCGCGGTATCCGCCAACACGGACAGGACAGGGAGGTGCAGGAGTATGCAGATTGCAGGTGTAAGTACGGCGCTCGGCGCGGTGAAAGCCTCGGAGCCCGCCTCAATGAGCAATTCCATAGGCTTAAAGATGCTCAGCAAGGCACTGGACATGGGCGAAGCGATGAACGACGGCCTGACAAAGATGATGGAGCGCTCCGTCAATCCGCACATCGGCGGCAATATTGATGTGTCAGTATAGGAAAGCCAATTCCATCTCTACATGACTGGCAAACAGAATATTTGACATCACAGGGATCAAAGCATTTTTGATCCCTGTTTTTTGGTATGAAAATTCGTTGAGCTAATACTTCGTCCTAAATCGACCCATTAAGACAAAAACAAACATTGTTAATTAATGAATTGACATCTAATGATATATATAGTAAAATTTTCTGTATATAGAAAAAAGGAGGATTACTCAAATGTATAACAAACTCACCAACAAGGAATACGAGATCATGCGGTACATATGGGATAATGATGACGGCCTTACGCTGAGCGAGCTCTGCACATATGCCAATCATGACGACTGCTGCATGAAACCGCAGACCGTAAACACCCACTTATTCCACCTCATCGAAAAAGGATTCGTCCGGGCAGAGGGCTCCCAGCGAAAACACTGCTATTTCCCCCTGGTTCCCCGTGCCGAGTATGACTGCTATCTGGCGAACCGCATTATGGGACAAGTGTTTGACGGCTCCCTGAGAAAGTTCATTTCGGCGCTGACACGGGACCGCGCGCTCACGGATAAGGAGGTCAGCGAGCTCAAAGCCCTGATTAAAAAGAAAAAGGAGGGCTGATATGAATCTGCTGTTTTCCATGTCATTGGCAGGCAGCTTGGCGTTACTTGTATACCTGATCATAAGACCGGCGGCCACCCGTTATCTTCCAGCCTCCTGGCGCTACAGGCTTCTGAAGATCATTCTGCTGATCTTTCTCCT
>CAZNQZ010000028.1:9631-13662 GCA_964575245.1 uncultured Lachnobacterium sp.
TGGAAGTTTGGAACACCTTATTTGCCGGGAATAAAGCCCAGAAGGATTTCTCCTTTTCCGTGAATCCCGACAGGACGGTATTTGTGGATTGTGAGGGGAATGCGCACTTTGAAAATCGAACCGTGCTCCTTATTGTGCTGACGCTGTGGGTACTGATATCGCTTATGTATATGCTCTACCATGTGATATCGTATATCCAGTGTACAAGGAATCTTCAGCAGATTACAGAGTCATCGGCTTTCTCCACGGCAGGAGCCGCGCTGCACACCCCCGGGAAATCCTCCCAGGCAGGGGTTTTGGTTTCTACCAGTCGGCAGATCACAGTGCCCTTTACCATCGGCCTGCTGCATCCCCGCATTCTTCTGCCAGCCTCGCTGTCCGACCAGACGACACGGCAGATGGTGCTCTCGCACGAGCTCGAGCATGTGAGAAATCACGACAATGTCATCCGGCTCCTGTGTCTGCTGGCTCTCCTGCTGCACTGGTACAATCCCCTCATCTATCTTTTATACTGGGAATTGTTCAATGTGGGCGAGCAGGTGTGCGATGCCGCAGCGGTTCGGGATCGATCCGCGCAGGAGATCGAAACATATCAGCTGCTGATACTGGAAATGTCAAAAGAAAAGCCCCGCAAACTCGCTTTTCTTTCAAGCCCCCTGAGCGGGCACTTTAAAACAATGAAAGAAAGGATATTAGCCATGAACAAACCAAGCGTTTCAGCGAACAAAACAAGAATTGCATCCCTGTTTCTCGCCCTAGTGATCCTGGCCATCAGCCCGATATCCGTATGGGCCTACTCCGCGCCGAAGACCTTCAAGGACGCGGAGGCGGACATCCATCTCCACGCGGACGAGATCTGCTTTACCAGTTCCCCGGCTGCCTGCAGTGAGGACTTTCCGTGCGCGGAATGCCTGACAGAGCAGGCGGTGTTCGTAGACGCCGAGGGAAACAGCTTTACGGTTTCCGACGCGAATCCGCAGATTACACGGGCCCTATGTTTCCATAACTGGGTGGATGGATATGTATACAGACATCAAAAGAACAGCGGCGGCGGCTGTACCGTGTATGTATACAGCGCACAGGCCTGCAGTTATTGCAACAATGTCCGCAATGTAGTCTATAAAAACAAAATCACTTACGACATATGCCCGCACACCTGATCGCGGACAACGCCAAAGGGGCTGTTTTACAGCCCCTTTTTCTTATGTCTGTCTCTTTACCAGCTCCGGGCGGATTCTGTCCCGTCCTGCATATTCTCCGCCGACTCTGGGTTTTGTGTCTCATCCTGCGTACTCTCCGGCAGTCCGGAGGCTTGTGTCTCATCCTCCGCAGGCTCTGTGCCCTCATTTTCCTCTTCCGCAGACTCTGTGGGCTCATTTTCCTCTTCCTCAGACTCTGTAGGCTCTGTCCCGTCCTCCGGGTCTTCCTCCTCTGGCGGCTGATAATCCGGAGTAATCCTTACCATATTGGAAATCTGCGCCTCGCCGAAATACTTCTTTCCGTCAACCAGCAGATACGGCACAATGCGGAATTCATAACCCCTCTCCGGCATAAGCCCCGCGACTACGCAGGCCGAACCGGTCACGCGCTCTCCAATCCGTTCAAAGGAGCGGCTGCCCTCTCTGCGGTAATAGACCTCATAGGCAGTCGCCTGTTCAAGCGATTCCCATGTGATATAAACCTTGCGGTCAATGCCCGGCTCCGCCTTCACCCAGGAGAGCACCAGACTGCTCACATCCGGTTCGGTCGGTGCCGGTTCCTCCGTTCCCGGCTCTTCGGTTCCCGGCTTCGGCTCTTCGGTTCCCGGTGTCGGCTCCTCCGTTCCCGGTGTCGGCTCCTCCGTTCCCGTTGTCGGCTCCTCCGTTCCCGGCTCTTCGGTTCCCGGTGTCGGCTCCTCCGTTCCCGGCTCCTCAGTTCCTGGTGTCGGCTCCTCCGTTCCCGGCTTCGGCTCCTCCGTTCCCGGCTTCGGCTCCTCCGTTCCCGGCTTCGGCTCCTCAGTCCCGGGCTGCACCGGATATTCGATATGGGGCCTGTCACCCCCCGGACGCTGTGTACTCACGCCCGGTTCCCCGGTACCCTGGGGATTGCCCTCCGTACTCTGTTTATCCTCCGAAGAATTCGCCTCATCGGACGGCAGCACTTCCGAATTTTCCTGTCCCTGCGCGATCTGCAGAGGATCATCCGTGTTTCCTCCGTTCGGATCCTTATTCTCTGCGAGCGACACGGGGCTCACGCCTCCGCTGTACACGGCAATGCCTGCAACCTGAACACCCTGATCATCGATCATCCGGGCGATCTCCTCGATCGTTTTATCGTAGGACACCTCCTCCGACAGGACGGGATCCTCCTTGATCCGGTTTACAAAATAGTATTTTCCGACGGAGACGCCCGCACTTTTGGCCTTCTCCTCCTCCTCGTCCTCCCGGGCAAAGGTCTGTGTATAGATCGTGCAATTCTGGCGGCTGACGCTGATTGTCTCGATCGCACTCTGAATGTGCGTCTCCACCGCCACGGACTCCTGCTTATAGCAATAGCTTACCAGCACGCCGGATTTGTCACTTTTGAGATAATTTTGCGTCTCAAGACTCGCAAAGACGCTCTCCAGCACGGCTTCAACAGTTCCGCGCTTTTTGCTCAGCCCGTCCACGATGGAGATACCGTCCTCGTTTAAGGCCTCCACCTTTTTCACGCGCCCCATTTTATTGACAGAGAGGGCCACACTGGGATTCACATCCACAATAATCTGTCCCTCAATGATGCTGCTCTCCCGCACCTCCCGGAGACAGAAAAACATCACAAAGGCCGCGGCCAGACCGACAACTGCACGGCAAAGCCGCGCGGACACACGTTTTTTCTTAGGAAGCATAGGATAAACCATCGCATCCTTTTGTTCCTCGCCAAACAGCTCCGCCTCCGATGCAATCGGCTGCAGCGGCTGCTCAAGAATCCGGCCCGCAAGCCTTGGCGCCATCTCATCCAGGCCATCCTCCAGACGCCTGCGCAATTCGCTGTTCATTTATCTGCCTCCTTTCTTCCGTGATTTATACTTGTTAACACTCGTATTTGCCGAAAATAAAATGTATGGACTCTTGAACGCTTGCTGCTTTCAAAAAAATAGCGGCAAAAAATTGCGTTCAAGAGTGTAATATATGCTGCAATCGCTTGACCGCCCTCTGGTATTTTGTAATGACGGTGCCAAGCGGCTTATTTTCTTTTTCCGCAACTTCCTGAAACTTCAGTCCCATCAGCCCGTGCAGAATTACGATATTCCGCTCTTCCTCGGACAGATGACAAAACAACTCCTCCAGCAGCAACCGGTTATCCACATCCCGGATCTGATCGAAGGAGAGCTCCCTCTGATGATCCTCGTTTTCCAAAACCTCCGTCTGAATCCCGCGCCCGTCCCGCAGCTTCATGCGAAACAGATTCTGCGCGATCTTCATGATCCACGCCATGGGATTTCCCTGTTCCCGGTACAGATGCGCCGCATTCCGCACCCGGATATAGGTGTCCTGCAGCAGATCCTCCGCATCCTCATGATTCATGGTAAGCGACAGACAAAACGCATACATCGGTTTGTAGCTGGCAGTATATAATTCTTCAAACGCTCGGATATTTCCCTCCGCAACCCTCTCAATGAGGCCCGGCGGAAGCTTTACCCTCTGTCCAGACATCTGATAATTCCCCTTTTGTTTCTGCCCTCAGTAAACAGTTTGTTACAATTGTTTCCCTTAGGGCAATAAGATTGACTACCCCCTATTATACTAGAAAGCAGCCAATCTTAAAAGCAATCTTTAATCAGAAATTTAAAAAAATAAAATTTCGTCTGGAAGATTCTTATGCGACCGGCCTTCATGCCGCAGTCAATCCCGCCGACGCACGCCGGATACGGTATCCTCATACCGCATCCTGATACAAAAATCCAAATAACTACTCAGTGTGTATCCGTTCACTCCTGCACGGGTTTCACTCCCTCTCCCCCTTTCTGATCCGGCAGGATAAAAGCTTGTTCATCACTTTCTAATTAGGAC
>CAZNQZ010000029.1:0-746 GCA_964575245.1 uncultured Lachnobacterium sp.
TCTGGGCAGCCTGATCTTGATAGACCGGGTCACGAATATGACCAGCGCCTGCGGCGTCGTGCGCAAGGCCCTCGACCGGGGGAGCAACCTGACCTGGCACAATATGGATATCAACCGCTCGCTCCGGGAGGGGCAGATGGGGCAGATGGCGCAGACTATCTGGCTGACCGGCCTTTCCGGCGCAGGCAAATCCACGATCGCCAACGCGCTGGAGAAGAAGCTCTTTGCCATGGGAAAGCACACGATGCTTTTGGACGGCGACAATGTCCGCATGGGCTTAAACCGCAACCTAGGCTTCTCCGAGGCGGACCGCGTGGAGAATATCCGGCGCATCGCGGAGGTGGCCAAGCTCATGAACGACGCGGGACTGATCGTCATCACCTCCTTCATCTCTCCGATGCATCTGGACCGCAAGAACGCCAAAGAGATTATCGGGGACGGCTTTGTGGAGGTCTATGTGAGCACGCCGATCGAGGAGTGCGAGGCGAGGGATGTCAAGGGTCTCTACCGCAAGGCCAGAAGCGGGGAGATTGCGAATTTTACCGGAATTACAAGCCCCTATGAGATCCCGGCCAACGCGGATCTTACACTCGACACCTCCAGAATGTCGGTGGACGAGTGCGTGGATGCGATTCTTGGGGCGATGAAAATGGAGGTAAAGGATTATGCTGATTGATCTGCACACACACAGTACAGCCTCGGACGGGCAGTATGCGCCCGCGGAGCTGGTGAAAATGGCGAAGGAG
>CAZNQZ010000029.1:756-8342 GCA_964575245.1 uncultured Lachnobacterium sp.
CGGGCTCTCGTGATGTACGCGCTCACAGACCACGATACGGTGGGAGGAATTGGGGAGGCCGCCGCGGCGGCGAAGGAGCTCCATGTGCATTTTATCCCGGGCATTGAGATCAGCTCCTGGGCAGGGGGGGAGGAGATCCACATCGTGGGCCTCTCCATCGACGCGGATGAGCCGGTTCTCGCGGGAAAATGCCGGGAGTTCACAGAGAGCCGGGATAACCGCGGAGAGGTTATCTGCCAGTATCTGAACGGGATCGGGATTTCTGTCACGATGGAGGAAATCCGGGCGATCGCGGGGGAGGCGAACATTGCCCGCCCGCATTTTGCCGCATGGCTGCAGGAGCATGGGTATGTGGCCGAGCGGAAGGAGGCATTCCGGCGCTATCTGGACACGGAGGCATTTCACGAGGCGACGGACCGGAAACTGCCGTCTGCGGAGGAGTCCATCGGCCTGATCCACGGGGCGGGGGGCAAGGCGGTGCTGGCGCACCCGGGGCTGATGAAAATGCCGGTGGAGGAACAGAAAAAGCTGGTGGCGGGGTTAAAAGACGCCGGGCTGGACGCGATCGAGTGCTGTTATTTCAAGCACAAACCGCAGCAGGAGAAGCTGTATTTTGACTGGGCGTCTGAATATGGACTTAACATTTCCTGCGGCTCGGATTTTCACGGGGAAAAAGTAAAGCCGGATGTGCCATTCGGCATGACGCTGCGGGAGGAATGGGTTCCCCATCTAATCATCTGCTGATTGCCGCAAGGAGGATTGGAATGAAAAAATTTTCATATGTGCTGCTTGTGGCTGCTGCCATGCTGGCCGCCGTTGCCGGAAATCTGAATACCGCACATGCGATGGAGTTTTTCCGCGAGGAGGGCGGCGGCTATGTGACGGAGGAGGATCCGGACGGATACTATTACCGCGGGAGCGAAGAGCAGCTTGCGGCCGGGGAATGTTTCGTTTTTGTGTACGGAGGGGACAAGGAGGACATTGTTCTGCCGAAATCCTGCGGCTCCCGTAAGGTGACAGGAATTGACACGAATTTTTCCAGTCTGATCGGCTATCTCGGAAACGGGATGACCAGCCTGTCCACAGTGAAAATTCCCAAGGGCTATACGGCCATTGAGTCCGGGGATGGGGGGAGAACCGGAGCGTTCCAGAACCAGAAAAAGCTTTACCGCATCGAGATCCCAGAGAGCGTCAGTCAGATCGGGGAGCACGTATTCGACGGCTGTGATTTCAGCATACTTACGATTGTCACTCCGCGCGGGTCGGCGGCGCATGCCTATGCGGTTGCGCACGGAATCCTCTGTACGGACAACAGGAGCTTTCAGATCGACTGCGGCAAAAAGACGATGACCGTCGGAGAGAAACGCGCGATTGCCGTGTACAACAATCCGGACAAAATCAATTGGAAGAGCTCTGACCCGTCGGTGGCGAAGGTCGGCAAAAAGGGTGTGGTGACGGCGGTCGGAACCGGGAAGGTTACCATAACGGCAAAAATCGGGAAAAACCGATACCGGTTCAATTTCACGGTGGGACTTTCCAAATAACTCCGATTGTGCTAGAATGGTAAATTATAGAGATTTCCAAATAGGAGGGATATGGAGATGGATTACAGAAAAGAATATGAGAAGTGGTGTACGGACCCATATTTTGACGAGGAGACGCGCGCGGAGCTCAAGGGGATTGCCGGGGATGAGAAGGAGATTGAGGACCGCTTTTACCGGACTCTGGAGTTCGGCACGGCAGGACTGCGCGGCGTGATCGGGGCGGGAACGAACCGCATGAATATTTATACGGTCCGTCAGGCCACGCAGGGTCTGGCAAACTACATTTTGTCACAGAACGGGGCGGAGCGCGGGGTGGCGATTGCCCATGACTCCCGCCTGATGGCAGACGAGTTCACGGACGCTGCGGCGCTCTGCCTCGCAGCAAACGGCATCAAAGCCTATGTATTTCCGAGCCTTCGTCCGGTTCCCGAGCTCTCCTTTGCGGTGCGCAGGCTCGGGTGCATTGCCGGTATTGTGATTACCGCAAGCCATAACCCGAGGGAGTACAACGGCTACAAGGTGTATTGGGAGGACGGAGCGCAGGTGACGCCGCCACATGACACCAACATTATGGATGAGGTTGCGAAGGTCACCTCCTTTGATATGGTAAAGACCATGGATAAAGAGGAGGCGGTCAGGGCCGGGCTGTACTGTGTGATCGGTGACGAGGTGGACGAAGAGTATTTTGCAACCGTGCGTGCGCTCTCCATCCATCCGGAGATTATCCGGCAGATGGCAGGCGATATACGGATTGTCTACACGCCGCTCCACGGGACGGGACTTGGTCCGGTGCAGCGCGTGCTAAAGGATCTCGGCTTTGAGCATGTCTATATTGAGCCTCAGCAGGCCGTTGCGGACGGACATTTCCCCACCGCGCCCTATCCGAACCCCGAGAACCCGGATGCGTGGGAGCTGGCGTTAAAGCTTGCGAAGGAGAAGGATGCGGATCTGGTGCTCGCGACGGACCCGGATGCGGACCGTCTCGGCGTGTACTGCAAGGATACCAGGTCCGGGGAGTACGTCACCTTTACCGGAAATATGTCCGCCATGCTGATTGCAGAGTATATTCTTGGGCAGAAGGCAGCCATGGGAATGATGCCGGAAAATCCGGCCCTTGTAGAGTCTATCGTGTCCACTGATATGGCCAAGGCGATTGCCGCCGCATATAATGTGGAGCTGATAGAGGTGCTGACCGGATTCAAGTATATCGGAGAGCAGATGCTGAAGTTTGAGAAGACCGGATGTAATAACTATGTGTTCGGTTTTGAGGAGAGCTATGGCTGCCTGCCCGGCACATATGCAAGGGACAAGGACGCGCCTGCGGCGGTGTGTATGCTCTGTGAGGTTGCGGCATTCTACAAATCGCAGGGGAAGACACTCTGGGACGGAATGATCGAGCTGTATGAGAAGTATGGCTATTACCGCGAGGGCATCGCGACGATGACACTGAAGGGAATTGACGGAGCGGCGCAGATTCAGGAAATCATGAACAGGGCGAGAACGAACACTCCCTCCGCCTTTGGCTCCTTTGAGGTGCTCGCCGTCAGGGATTACAAACAGGATACCAGGAAGGATTTAAAGACCGGCGGGGTGACATCCACCGGGCTGCCGTCTTCCGATGTGCTCTACTATGAGCTGTCTGACAATGCGTGGTGCTGTGTGCGCCCCTCCGGAACCGAGCCTAAGATTAAGTTCTATGTCGGTGTGAAGGGCTCTTCCTTCGATCAGGCAGAAACCCTGCTCGCAGATTTAAAGGAGAAGGTATTGAAATATTTTGAGTAAGCGGTAAGAGCACAATGATGAAAATTTATATTTGTCCCCAGTGCGGGTGGCTGCGCATGGTGTCCAGACGCAAGGATGTCGAGTGTCATCAGTGCAATAACAAACAGATGCGCCTTACGAATCTGGATTTGGAGAAATACAGCGCCATGTCCGAGACGGAGAGGGTCGGTTATGCAGATGCCTGGCTGTATATTCACAACAGGCAAAGAGGTTAGGGTATGACACAGACAGGAACGAGGAAAAGCAACGGGAAAAGTAACAGAAAAATGAATAAAGGCAAGAAAAAGATTCTGATGCTGGTGTTGGAGGTGCTTGTCCTGATCATCCTCCTGGCGGCGGCTTACTTCTTCGGAGTTTTAAACAGAATTGAGTATCATAACCTTGGAAATTCAGAGGCCGGAATCAATACCGATCTGGATAAAGATACCATCAAAACGCTGGACGGCTACACCAACATCGCGCTGTTCGGCCTCGACAACCGCAGCAGCAACCAGTATGGAACCGGACGCTCTGACACGATCATGATTGCCAGCATCGACAACAAGACAAAGAAGGTCAAACTCGTGTCAGTCTACCGTGACACCTGCCTGAACATAGGGGAGGGCAAGTACCGCAAAGCAAACGCCGCTTATGCGAGCGGCGGGCCCAAGCAGGCGGTACAGATGCTCAACTCCAATCTGGATCTCGATATCACGGAGTATATTTGTGTGGACTGGGCCGCTATGGTGGAGGTCATTGATGCTCTTGGCGGACTGGATCTGGAGATCACGGATGCAGAGCGGAAACAGATTAATAAGTACAAAAAGGACATCGACGAGGTGACGGGCAAGAATACCCCGGAGGTCACACAGACGGGTCTGGTGCATCTGGACGGGACGCAGGCGACGAGCTACGCCAGGCTCCGAAAGCTGGCGGGCGATGACTTCAAGCGTGCCAGCCGTCAGAGAATTGTCCTGCAGGCGATGATGGAGAAAGCTAAGAAGGCGGATATCGGAACCCTCCTTGCCATTGTCAATGCGGTGGTGGACGATATCTCAACCTCGCTGTCCACGGATCAGATTTTAAGCCTCGCAAAGAGCGCCAGATCCTACAGTCTGGTCAGTACGACCGGCTTTCCCTTTGACCTGACGACGAAGATTGTGAATGGCGCAGATATGGTCATTCCGGCGGAGCTCTCCACAAATGTGACCAAGCTTCACGATTACCTGTTCAATACGACCGATTATCAGCCGTCTAAGACAGTCATCGACATCAGCAACTCGATTGTCCAGCAGACGGGTATCACGAAGGACTCTCCGCTGATCGATATTTCGGACTACAATGAGACGGCCGGAGCGAACGGGACAGACAATTTGAAAAAGAGTTCGGAATAATCTGTATAAGCAGACCAACCGGAAGGTTGGTCTACTTTCATGTCACATCAATATAAATATTAGGAGGAAATATGAACGCGCAGACAGAGCAGAAAATCATTGAGAAGAACCAGAAGTATTTGAAACCGCTGATCGGGCGGAAGCTGCCGGCACGCCTGGAGGAACAGCTCGGGGGGTTGGACTGGACGGTGCTGGATCTTTTGCATGGGGGAAAGCAGGAGCGGGGAAGCTTTGCTCCGCTGGGAGCCATGGAGCGGGAAGAAATCGCGCGCCGAAGGGGCGAGCTTGAGCAGGCCGGACTGGAGGCACTGCGCGCGGGAAAGGTCGGGGCGATACTTCTGGCCGGGGGGCAGGGCACGCGGCTCGGCTTTGATAAGGCGAAGGGGATGTACAATATCGGCGAGACCCGGACACTCTACATATTTGAGCAGCTTATCGAAAACCTGAAGAAGGTGACCGCTCAGGCCGGAGTGTGGGTTCCGCTGTATATTATGACCAGCGAGAAAAACGACAGTGACACCCGCGCCTTTTTCAGGGAGCATGATTTCTTCGGCTATGATCCTGCCTATGTTCAGTTTTTTGTGCAGGAGATGGCACCCGCGGTGGATTTTGAGGGAAACCTTCTGCTGGAGGCCCCGGATTCCCTGGCCATGTCGCCAAACGGCAACGGCGGCTGGTTTCAGTCCATGCTGGCGGCGGGGCTGGAGCAGGATTTAAGGGCGAAGGGAATCGAGTGGCTCAATGTGTTTGCAGTGGACAATGTGCTGCAGCAGATTGCGGACCCCGTGTTTGTGGGGGCGACCCTTCTCTCCGGTTGTGTCTGTGGGGCGAAGGTCGTGCGCAAATGTGATCCCTATGAGCGGGTAGGGGCGCTGTGCCTCGAGGACGGGCACCCTTCGATTGTAGAATACTATGAGCTGACGCCGGAGATGGCGGAGGCGAGGGATGAAAAGGGGACGCTGCTCTACGGGTTTGGAGTTATATTGAACTATCTGTTCCGGGTGGACCGGCTGATGGACATCACCGGGCGTAAGCTTCCGGTGCACGTCGTCGAAAAGAAGGTGCCGTATCTGGACGAGGGTGGCAATCTGGTGAAGCCCGCAGAGCCGAACGCATACAAATTCGAGACGCTGATTCTTGATATGGTGTACATGATGGATAACTGCCTGTCCTTTGAGGTGGAGCGGGAGAGGGAGTTTGCCCCCGTGAAGAACGCGGCCGGGGTGGATTCCGTGGAGTCCGCCAGAGAGCTGCTGCGGCAGAATGGAATTAGTTTATAAGCTACTTATAGAGTGATGGAGGAGAGAGTATGTGCGGGATTGTAGGCTACGTTGGAAAAAAGCAGGCAGCGCCGATTCTTTTGGACGGCCTGTCCAGACTGGAGTACCGGGGGTATGACTCCGCCGGTATGGCAGTGTACGACGGGGAAAAAATCGCGATCAGCAAGACTACAGGCAGGTTAAAGGTATTGAGCGAGCTGACGCGCGACGGAGCGACGATGCCCGGCCATATCGGGATCGGTCACACCCGCTGGGCGACGCACGGAGAGCCGTCGGATGTCAATGCACATCCGCATTTCAACAGCGATCAGAGTATTGCGGTGGTGCAGAACGGGATCATCGAGAACTATCTCAAGCTCAGGAAGATTTTGGAGGACAGGGGCTATCGCTTTATCTCCGAGACGGACACGGAGGTCGTGGCTCATCTGCTGGACTATTACTATAACCGTTACGGAAGGGACCCGCTGACAGCGATCACAAAGGTTATCCACCGCGTGGAGGGCTCTTACGCCCTCGGCATTATCTTTGCGGAGTGCCCGGACGTGATGTACGCGGTGCGCAAGGATGCGCCCCTCATTGTGGGCATTGGGGAGGAGGGCAATCTGATCGCTTCCGATGTTCCCGCAGTGCTCAGGTACACGAAGGATGTGTATTTTATTGAAAATGAAGAGGTCGCGAGGATCACGGAGAGGAGCATTGAGTTTTTCAATGTGGACGGAGAACTCGTGCAGAAGGAAACGAAGCACATCGACTGGGATATCAACGAGGCGGAGAAGGGCGGTTATGAGCACTTCATGCTCAAGGAGATCTACGATCAGCCAAAGGCCGTGCGGGATACGATCAGCCCCCGCATCCGCGATCATGGTATCGTGATTGATGAGCTCGGCATGACGGACGATGAGATCCGCGCAGTGAAAAAGATCCATATTGCCGCCTGCGGAAGCGCATACCATACCGGAGTGACGTGCAAATATGTCTTTGAGGGACTCGCCCGGATTCCTGTGGAGGTGGATCTGGCTTCGGAGTTCCGCTACCGCGACCCGATTCTGGAGGAGGATGCGCTGCTCATCGTCATCAGCCAGTCCGGCGAGACCGCGGATTCTCTGGCGGCGCTCCGCCTTGCAAAGGAGCGCGGGATCAAGACCCTCGGCATTGTCAATGTCGTCGGCAGCTCGATTGCGCGGGAGGCAGACAAGGTGATGTATACCTGGGCAGGGCCGGAAATTGCAGTGGCTACGACAAAGGCGTACAGCTGCCAGCTGGCAGCGCAGTATCTGCTCGCTCTGAAATTTGCGCATGTGCGAGGGCGGATCACGGACACGCAGCTGGGAGAATATCTTTGTGAGATGGAGCGGCTCCCGGATCAGATTGAGGGTCTGCTGGCCGACAAGCAGAGAATCCAGAAATTTGCGAACCGCTATGTTGCGGCAAAGGATGTGTTTTTCATCGGAAGAGGGATTGATTACGCGATTTCCCTGGAGGGCTCCCTCAAGCTGAAGGAGATCTCCTACATCCATTCCGAGGCATACGCGGCCGGAGAGCTCAAGCACGGGACAATTTCGCTGATCGAGGACGGCACGCTGGTGGCGGCGGTCGTGACGCAGGAG
>CAZNQZ010000029.1:8352-13305 GCA_964575245.1 uncultured Lachnobacterium sp.
GTGCTTGCGGTTACCAACGAGGACAATACGGATATCGAAAATACTGCGGACTGTGTAATCTATATTCCGAAGACGAACCGCTATTTCACAAATTCGCTGGCGATCATTCCCCTGCAGATCTTCAGCTACTACGTTTCGGTCGGAAAGGGTCTGGATGTGGATAAGCCGAGAAATCTGGCAAAATCCGTTACGGTGGAATAAAAGAAATTTTTTTTACACGAATTTATCACAATTTGGACACAGAATGCGTTTAGAATTCTCATCAGAAAGGCAAACTAAGCTGATGTTCAAGAGAAAGGAGAGCGCATAAATATGGATAGTCAATTTAACAACAATCAATACAATTACGGCGGCAGCTACGATTACGGCAGCGGAAATCCTTATCAGCAGGTCAATCCCACGCCGCAGAGACCACAGAGGAAGAAGGGCGGCTTCGGGAGCAAGCTCGCCAAGTGCGCGGCGATCGCGCTGGTCTTCGGGCTGATCGCAGGCTGCACATTTACCGGTGTCACCTATGTCGGGACAAAGGCGTTGGGGATCACCGCGGAGGACAAATCCAATTCCGGCGAAACCAATCAGCAGCAGCTTCCGAACAAGGACGTGACGGTTCAGCAGACGGCCACCGGGCTGGCAAAGGAACTGACGGATGTATCAGCGGTCTTTGATGAGGTGATTCCGAGCATTGTCGCGATCACCAATACGCAGACAACCGTATACCAGACCTTCTGGGGGCCCCAGTCGCATACGAACAAGAGCTGCGGTTCCGGAATTATCGTCCATCAGGACAGTGATTATATCTATATTGTGACCAATAATCATGTGGTTGAGAATGCGGATGCGCTGATGGTTCAGTTCTTTGACAGTACAACGGTCAGCTGTGAGATCCGGGGGACGGTTCCGTCGAACGACCTCGCCGTAGTGCGGGTAGCGCTGGACAGTCTCCAGAAAGATACCTTAAACAATATCCGCGTGGCGACGATCGGCGATTCCAATGATTTGAAGGTAGGAAATCCCGCTATCGCCATCGGAAATGCGCTGGGCTACGGACAGTCGTTGACCTGCGGCCACATCAGCGCACTGGGAAGAACCGTGACCCTTGAGGACAGCACCACGAATAATACAATTGTGATCACAAACATGATTCAGACGACGGCCGCCATCAACCCGGGCAACAGCGGGGGCGCGCTCTTAAACGCACAGGGTGAGGTGATCGGAATCAACTCCTCCAAGTATGTGGACTCGGATGTGGAGGGGATGGGCTACGCCATCGCGATTTCCGACGCGATGCCGCTGGTACGGCAGCTGATTGAGGACGGAAAGGTGAAGGAGCCGGAGACCGCGTATCTCGGAATACAGGGAGAGGATATTTCCTCGGATATCACCGCGGCCTACCATATGCCGGAGGGCGTCTATATCTATCAGGTATTTCAGGACTCCCCGGCGGCGGAGGCAGGGATCTACATGGGAGACATCATTTCCGCCTTCAACGGTACGACTGTGCGCACCATGCAGGAGCTCAAGGCCCAGATCAGCCGCTGTTCCGCAGGGCAGGAGGTCACGGTCAGGATTCACCGGCTGGGAAACAACGGATACGAGGCGCAGGATATTAAGGTGACGCTCGGTTCCAAATAAATGTATTGAAGAAAATGTTATAATGCGGTATAATAGATTGTCCGGTAGTGCACGGGCAATCTATTTTTTGAGGGAAATTATGGACAGGATGCGGCGTCTGTTCACGCAGATCTGCAAATTTGGAATGGTCGGCGCGATCTGCTTTTGCATTGATTATGCGCTGATGACCCTACTGGTCGAGCTGTTTGACATGGTGTATCTTTTGGCTGCGGCAGCCTCGTTTGTTGTGTCGACAGTTGTCAACTATCTGCTCAGCATGCGCTATGTCTTCCGCGGCAGGGAGGACAAGAGCCCCCTGCAGGAGCTTACCGTCTTTGTGGCGATGAGCGTGCTGGGACTTGGGCTGAATCAGCTCACCATGTGGATTGCGGTGGAGTTTTTCCACATATATTACGGGCTGGCAAAGGTGGCTGCCACTGCTCTTGTCATGATCTATAATTTTATATCCAGAAAGCTGGTTCTGGAGCGGTGAGTATTGCAATCAGGGCTCCGCTCCGCAAGTGGAGCACCTCATTGCAGTTGCCGCAGGCAAATTTTGCATGAGCTGATGTTCAATGGGGGGAAGATACAATATGAAAAAGAAAAAAATTGTTATCGCGCTGGGCCATGAAGCTCTGGGCGTCACCCTGCCGCAGCAGCGGGAGGCCGCCGGGCGCACGGCGAAGGCAGTGGCGGATTTCATCTGCGGGGATTATCAGGTAGTGATCACCCACAGCAACGGCCCGCAGGTGGGAATGATCCACACGGCGATGAGCGAGTTCTGCCGTCTGTATCCGGAGTACACGAGCACACCGACGGCTGTCTGCTCGGCCATGAGCCAGGGATATATCGGCTATGATTTACAGAGCGCGATCCGGACGGAGCTATTGAACCGTGGAATTTATAAGCCGGTATCTACAATTCTGACGCAGGTGGTGGCAGACCCTTATGATGAGGCGTTTTACCATCCCTCCAAGGTGATCGGG
Source organism: uncultured Lachnobacterium sp. (assembly GCA_964575245.1). GTDB lineage: Bacteria > Bacillota > Clostridia > Lachnospirales > Lachnospiraceae > Roseburia. Next base: position 10,950 of record CAZNQZ010000029.1, read on the forward strand.
CGTGTGATGACGAGGGAGGAAGCGGAGGAAGAGGAGAGCAAGGGCAATCATGTGGTGGAGGTGCAGGGCGGCTACCGCCGCGTAGTTGCGTCTCCCAGACCCATGGATATCGTAGAGATTGATGCGATCCGGACACTGTCGGACGCCGATCAGGTCGTGATTGCCTGCGGCGGCGGCGGGATTCCGGTGCTGGCACAGCACAACCGCCTGCAGGGTGCGAGCGCGGTGATCGAGAAGGATCTTGCGGCGGGGCTTTTGGCGGAGCTTCTCAATGCGGACATGTTGGTGATTTTAACCGGAGTCGATAAGGTCTGCCTGCACTACGGTGCGGAGGATGAGGTAAAACTGGACACGATTTCCGTGGCGGATGCAAAGCGCTATCTCGCGGCAGGTGAGTTTGAGAGCGGGACGATGGCGCCCAAGATCGAGGCGGCGATCGGCTTTATCGGTGATTCCGCAATCCGCTCCGCGCTGATCACCAAGTTGAACCAGGATGACAGAGAACTGATCGGCGGCAGAGGCACGCTGATCCGAAAGGGATGAGGGGGAGCATATGAATCGAATCAAGAGCTTTGAAATCAATCACAATTTGCTGGTTCCGGGGTTTTATATTTCCCGGGTGGACGGGGATGTGGTCACTTACGATCTGCGGACGCGCAGGCCCAACGCGGGGGACTACATGAGCAATTCCGCCATGCACTCGCTGGAGCACATGTTTGCAACCTATATCCGCAATTCTGCCATGGCGGATTCCGTGGTATATTTCGGGCCGATGGGCTGTCAGACAGGGTTTTATCTGCTGGTGAGGGAGGATCAAAGCCCCGAAAAGGTCTTTGAGATGACCAGGCAGGTGCTGCGTCAGACCCTTGACCATGAGGGGCCGGTGTTCGGCGCGTCGGCTATTGAGTGCGGCCACTATGAGAATCTGTCCCTGGAGGAGGCAAAGGCAGAGGCGGAGGCTTATCTGAAGGTGCTGGAGGCACAGACCAACATGGAATTTACTTATCCGGAAAATGGCGTCTGATTTTCGCGGATGTTCAATAGAGAGGAGGAGGACTATGAAAATCGGAATCATCGGAGCAATGCAGGTGGAGGTGGACGACCTGAAGAAATCCATGCAGAATGTGGAGACGAGGGAATACAGCGGCGTCTCCTTTGTGAGCGGAACCATTGAGGGACGGGAGGTGGTGGCAGCCGTGAGTGGAATCGGCAAGGTCTTTGCCGCGATCTGTACGGAGGCAATGATCCTCATGTACCATGTGGACATGGTGGTCAATGTCGGTGTCGCCGGGACACTCTGTAAGGAGCTTGGCGTCATGGATGTTGCGGTTGCCGATCAGGTGGTGCAGCATGACATGAATACCTCCGCGCTGGGAGACCCGATCGGGCTGCTCTCCGGGCTGAATCAGGTTTTTCTGCCCAGCGACGGGAAAATGCGCAGCCTTCTTTGCTCCTGTCTGGATGCCTTAAACATCCACTACAAGGTCGGCACTATTGCGACGGGCGACCTCTTTCTGCATAAGCCTACCCAGAAGGCGCTTTTGCACGAGCGTTTCGGCGCCATCGCAGGAGAGATGGAGGGCGGAAGTATTGGACATGTGTGTCATGTGAATCATGTGCCGTTCGCGGTTCTGCGCTGTATATCCGACGGGGAGGGCGGGGCGATGGATTACGAGACGTTCTCCGGAAAAGCAGCGGAGCAGGCGATCAATGTGGTGCTTGAATTTATCCGGCGTGTCGGGGAAATCGAATAAAATGTATTCTTCCGAATAAGATAGAGTAAGACCTATTTTATGTTGGTGGATCATGTATCAAAAATTAACTGACACGATCAGAGAATGGAAAGGGTCACCCAGAAGGCTTCGAGAGGGTTTTCTGGCGCTGGCTCTTTTTGTGTGCCTGATTTTTGGCTCTTACCAGGCATGTGCGGCGATCGTCACGAGCGCAACCTACGGTGACCGGGAGCTGCCGATTTACAGTGTGGACACAGAGGAAAAAAAGGTAGCCCTCAGCTTTGACGCGGCCTGGGGGGCAGAGGATTTTCCGAGAATCATGGAGATACTGGAGAAGCACAATATCAAAGTGACCTTTTTCATGACCGGCGGGTGGGTGGACGACAATCCGGAGTGCGTGAAGGAGCTGGTAAAGCGGGGCCACGATCTGGGCAACCACAGCCAGCATCACTATGATATGACCAAAATATCCAAAAAGGAGCAGCAGCAGGAGCTGATGGAGGTACATAACAAGGTGAAGGAGCTCACAGGGTACGAAATGTTTCTTTTTCGTCCGCCTTACGGGGCCTATAATAATTCTGTCATTAAAACGGCTTATGAACTGAATTATTATCCGATTCAAT
>CAZNQZ010000030.1:0-6443 GCA_964575245.1 uncultured Lachnobacterium sp.
CGTCGCGGTGCCGCAGCTCGGCAACACTCAGCATCTGTGCCTTCTGGCAATGCTCTCCGCTAACGGGCTGAAGACTGTGGACAAGGGCGGCGATGTGACCGTGAGTGCCAGCGCGAACGCAGATATCCTGAATCTGATGGGCAACGGCAATGTGGACGCGGCGCTGGTTCCGGAGCCTTGGGGAACTACCATCGAAAAGAGCGGCAATGCGGAGGTACTGCTCGACTTTGACCAGGTGATGCCAAATGGCAGCTATCCCTCCGCCCTCGTTGTCGTCAGCGAGGATTTCCTGAAGGCTCACCCGGAGCTCGTCCGGGAATTTCTCAAGGCCCATGAGGAAACCACCGTTTACATCAACGAGCACAGGGCCGAAGCCATCCGGACCGTCAATGCCGGTATCCGGGCGGCCACGGGCAAGGCACTTGATGACGACGTAATCGAGCGCGCCTTCTCGCGCATGAACATTACGACAGAGCTGAACCGGGAGGCAATAAAGCTGTTTGCCCAAACCGGAAAGGAAGAGGGATTTCTCACTGCAGTACCGGAGGAAACAGATGTATTTACAACTGAATTCAATCAGTAAAAAATTTGAAAATACAGAGAGGGAGAGCCTTCTGGACATCTCCCTTTCGGTGGAGGAGGGCGAATTCATCTGTATCGTCGGACCCTCCGGCTGCGGCAAATCCACAGTTCTCAATCTGGTGGCGGGACTGATTCCCCCCAGCTCGGGCGAAATCCTTCTGGACGGGCAGCGGGTGGAAAAGCCGGGCGCCGATCGGGTCATGATGTTCCAGGAGGCAGCCCTGTACCCCTGGCTGAATGTCAGGGAAAATGTAATGTTTGGCCTGAAGGCCGCAGGCCGCCCAAAAGCCGAGCAGAGAACGCTTGCAGAAAAATACCTGCGCATGGTACAGCTATGGAATTACAGGGAATACCCGATCCATCAGATTTCCGGCGGAATGAGGCAGCGTGTGGCGCTGGCGCGGGCACTTGCCATGGACAGCAAGCTGCTCCTCATGGATGAGCCCTTCTCCGCTCTGGACAAACAGACGATCCATGTGCTCCGGGAGGAGCTGGAGGGAATCTGGGAGAAGACCCGCAAGACCATCCTCTACGTGACACACAGCGTTGAGGAGGCAATCTACTTTGCGGACCGCGTCGTCGTGATGTCGGAGAATCCCGGACAGATCCGCGAGATCATTCCGATCACGCTAAAGCGCCCCCGCCATCTGGAAAATGCAGAGTTTATGGCGCTCCGTCAACAGATTCTGAAGAGCGTGAGAGCAGGAGTCAAAAAAAGCATACGGGAGGAATTTGATATGGCAGCACAGGAGGAAGAAGTATGAAGACACGAAAAATCATCGGCAGCGCCCTGTTTTTTGCGGGGCTCATTCTTGTCTGGCAGCTCCTCTATATTGCCGGAACCGACTGGCTGGACCTGGCTAAACCCTATGCCGTCCCCCACCCACTGGGTGTGTGGGAGAGCTTCCTTCGCCTGACCGCGGACAAAAGTCTGTTCGCCGCCATCGGCCACAGCCTGCTGCGCGGGCTCATAGGATTTTCAATTGCCATTGTGATCGGGATGGTTTTCAGCATCCTGATACTGAACTCCGAATATCTGTGCCGAAATCTGAAGCCCTTAATCCTCGGCGTCCAGACGCTCCCCAGCATCTGCTGGGTACCCTTCGCCATCCTCTGGTTCGGCTTAAAGGACAAAGCCATCATTTTCGTCGTGGTCATGGGCTCCGCCTTCTCCATCGCACTGGCGATAGAGAGCGGCGTCAAAAATATCCCGCCAATCTATATCAGGGCGGCGAGAACCATGGGCGTGAACGGCTATGCCCTGTACCGCAGGGTAATCTTCCCGGCAGCGCTGCCCTCCTTTATCGGCGGCCTAAAGCAGGGCTGGTCCTTCGCATGGCGCGCGCTGATGTCCGGCGAGGTCATGTCCGCCTCCGTCGGTCTGGGCTACACGCTGATGCTGGGCCGCGACCTCGCCGACATCAACCAGGTGATGACTGTCATGCTGGTAATCATCCTTCTCGGAATCTTAATGGACAAGGGAGTGTTCTCTCTGATCGAGAACCGGATCTTAAAGAAACGCGGATTTATTTGACCGGTTTCTTTGACACCTTTGCGACAACCGTATGGAACGGATGCTTGAGCTTTTCCTTTAACTGTCTGTGCTGCTCCTCCAGCTTATCTGTCTTCGCCTCCAGCTTTTGCAGCATATTCTCCAGCTTCTGATTCTGTGCCAGCAGCTTTTGATTCTGTTTATCCAGCTCTAAGACCCGCCCTGAGATCTCCTTCAGCTTTTTCGCATTCTGCCTGCGGTCGTTTTCGAGCTCTGTCACCCTGCGCAGGAGCTTCCGGTCGGCAATCGCCATAAAGCGGATGATATCCTCATAAAGATAGGGATTGTCCGCTTCCCACTTGGGCAGATCCGGATATTTGTCAGAAAAAAGCGGACGTCCGTCCTTCAAATACTCCTCGACAACCCTGCGGTTGCTCTCCTCGAACTTTTGCACATACGCACACGCTTCCTCTGCCGAAAACATGGCGCTCGGGTACTGTTCTCCCGCCACCTTCGTGTCCGCCAGCGCGACCGAGCGGAAAAACTGGTTGTCCGGCCTTGTCAGCTCCGGAATGGTATTGATGACGCGCTTGACCTCGATCGCATTGCCCTTGAGCCTCGCGTTCAGATACTCCTTTTCTTCCGGAAGGATAAACTCCTCCGACCAGCCCAGGCCGATCACATTCATGAAATCGTGCTGAATGCTGCCCTCCTCAAACTCACTTCTGGCAAACCTGCGCACAATAATGTTTTCTTTTCCCAGCTCCCCGGCGATGATGGACAGGCACCTGTAGTAATCGGGCATACTGTCGTCCGCGGCACGCTCCAGAAACTCCTCCCATTTCATCGTGTTGTATTTGATGAGGTCAATCTTGACCCGCTGGTTCCACCAGGACTCCACAAACTCGTCCTGCCGTCTGAGATAAACGACGATTTTGACCGTGTATCCGCCCTTTTCGGCCTCCTCGCGAAGCCTCTTCCACACATCGCTTTTTCGCCTGAATCCGGTCATCCAGACGGCCTCGTCGGAGAGGAATACATGGTCAAACTCCTCAAATGCCTCCCTGACCATGTCAAAGCCCGCCTGCATGCGCCGCTCCTCCTCCTCCAGATCGCGCCTTCCCTTCTTGTCATAGACGACGCCGTTCAAAAACAGGGCATTCCGGTCCGGCCTCTTTCCGTAATAGCTAAAGGGCAGAATCGGATAACAGTAGCCGAATTTTTTGAATGTCTCGCGGTTTGAGTAACAGAAATTCTGCAGCGATGTGGTGCCTGTCTTCGGCGTACCGATATGCAGATACAGTGTTTTCATACATCTTCTCCTTCTATTGAACTTCCTTCACAAACAGCTTACCCATCTCATTGTCCAGAAAACGATTGTTTTTCCGCTTCACACGGATGTCCGTATTGGATATTGAAATCCCGTAGCCCTTCGTCTCGATAATGCTATTGCCCTTGATTTCCTCCACTGACCCGGTGGCCGTCACGGCAATTCCATGGCCGTTTTTCGTCCTGCAGCCCGCAATCTGGTTCTTCTGTACGCAGTCGACCACCCCGTGAGTCGATACATAAATCCCTGCGCCGGTTCCCCCTGAGATACGGTTTTGGGAAATGTTTTTGACATAGCCGGTATTTGAGATCACAATGCCATCCAGCAGATAGCCCTGTATCGTGTTCTCATAAATCTTCTTCACCGACGCGTCCAGCGTGACGGACACACCGTAACGGCAGCCGCCGAATATGACATTGTGGTGCACCTGCCCGATCTCCGCCTCCTTCTGCGCCAGAATCCCGTCCCCCTGCAGGGCCATGATGCGGTTGTAGGAGACAATCCGAACCCAGCTTTGGCTCGTCACAACCACGCCGTTGCCGACCGCGTCATTCATGATGACATTGGGATATTCCTCAACCCCGATTACATCCACTGTGCTGCCGCTGGCAACCTGGATTCCACCCGTCTTTGACAGAATGACATTCCCGACGATCCCGTCCGCCCCGGCTCCGTCCCCAAAGGCAATTCCCATCCCCTTGTAGGCGACGATCGTATTTCCCGTCACGTCCTCCTCTTTCCCGATATGATCCACATGGCTGCCTGCGCCAGTTATTCGGATTCCGTCCGAGTTGCTGGAAATCACCTCGTTCCCGGTGATCTCTCCGAGCACACTGCCCGCGGACACCAGAATCCCAAACTTTCCGCTCCCCGTGACCGCGATGCGGTTTCCCGTGATCACGCCGCCGGACAAGGGCTGCTTTTGTGTGCTCTCCCCCTGATCCACGAGATAGCCGTTAGCCGTCGTGCAGTTAATCCCGATCCCCGGAATCGGCTTACCCTCCGCTCCGATCACATTCCCCCTCACCGTGATATCCGATCCTCCGCTCACAAGAATCCCGTGGGTGTAATTGCCCGTGATCGTGTTGTTTTCGATCACACAGCCGTCAAATCCATAGCACCAGACCGCGGGGGCACAGGCAGCCTCCTGATTCATGAAAACATTGTCGGTAATCCGGATATTACTGCTGTGCTCCCCGTCATAAAGTGCATGGTGATTGCCGACACCCGACGGGTAATTCTGAAAGGTGCACTCAGTCACGGTAACATTCCGGCACACCGTCCCGTCCGGCGTGTACACACCGTTCCAGCTGCCGGACGCGCCGTTATAGCTGATGTCCAGCTGGATCGCCTCCCCCTCCGTCTTATCTCCCATGTGGCCGTCAAAGGTACAGCCGCGGATCACCACATCCATGCAGCCGCAGAGCTCAATCAGATGTCCGCCCCTGCAGTTTTTTAAAATGAGGTCTTCAAAGGTGACATTTCTCGCATGGCCGATGTTCACCAGATTCGCATTCACCTCCTCGCCTCCGGACCCGTCCAGCGTCCCGTTTTTCACGGTAATATCGTGGCATAACTCATACCCCCCGGCCGTCCGCTCCCCGTCCAGACCATAGCCCTGGATGAAATTGTTCATCATGCCGGAGCGGATCAGTGTGGAGCCGTTTAAGTCCAGCGTCACGTTCGACCGCAGACGGACGGCTCTTCCCCCGTCATCCGCCCCCACATAGTAGGTACCCGGCGCTTCGACCTGCAGGAGCAGCTTCTTATCCTCCGCGGCGAGCGCGCACATCTCATTGATCAGATCCACATTGTAGGTGCTGTACTCCTCTCCCTCAACCAGCTCCAGCAGTATGATCTGCTCCTCGCCGGGCTCCGCCGACACGCGTCCGACGCTGCCGAGGGCAAATAAGACGATAATTCCTATCCCTATGACTGTTCTGACAATACTCCACCGATCCCGCATCTTTTGTCTCCTTCTCTCCAAAAACTAGTCCATCCACTCAGACATCCTTCGGTACGCGTCCGTCAGCCCGACTCTTGGCTCCCACCCAAGAGCGCGCATTTTCGAAGCATCCAGCCACATTTTCACCGGAGGCGCGTAGCCGAGGGATGCCGGATCATCCGGAATTTCGATCCGGACCTGAATCCTTCCTCCCGCCAGCTCCCGGGCGACCAGCTCCGCCATTCCCCGAATCGTAGTATGGCTCTGCTCGTTGGCGATATTGTATGCCTGTCCACCCTCGCCCCGCAGAAGCAGAAGCAGTATCGCCGTCACCGCGTCGGAGGAATACACATAATTGCCCTCCGACTCTCCTGTGGTGTGCAATATGATATCCTCTGAGGCCGCCGCACTTCTGGCAAACTGCGCAAACACACGGTTTTCCGTGGGCAGGATTCCCGCCCCGAAGGTCTGCGCCAGCCTGGCGCAGGTCACGCGCAGGCCATGCTGTGCCGCATAGGCCGTGCACAGACACTCACACATACGCTTTCCCTCCGGATAGCAGGATCTCGTAGAGGAAAGGTCTACATACCCCAGATCCTCCTCCTTCGTCTTCCCCTCCTGCTTCGGCTGTCCGTACACCTCCATGGAGGAGAGATATACCATCGCCCTCGCCTTCTTTTCCACAGCAAAGCGCAGGATTTTGTCCGTGCCGTCCACGGCAGTCCGGATGGTTCCGACCGGATCCTCCACCATAAGCCTGGACGTGGTCACGGCGGCAGCGTGCACAATATAGCTGCAGTCCCCCGCCATCTCAATCGGATGCTTTGTCAGATCCCCGACGATATAATGCGGTTTTGGCCCGTCCGCGAACAGCCCATTGGCCTTTTCTTCGTCGCGCACCAGCGCATGGACGGTAATTCCCAGCCGGTACTTTTCCTCTGCGTAGAGCAGGGTGCGCACCAGCAGGGAGCCGATCAGTCCCGTCGCCCCGGTGATCAGAAAGCTGCCGCCGCGAAACTCCTCCCAGGGCAGGCCGCTCGCGCAGACTGCCTCCATATCCTGACGCAGCACTTCTGAATCAAACTCCATAGCCT
>CAZNQZ010000030.1:6453-13134 GCA_964575245.1 uncultured Lachnobacterium sp.
TCCTCAATCAATACCTGTTTCATGGTTTCCTCCCTCCTCCATACCGAAGATCTGAGCATCCTCCTTCGCATTCAGGAGCGCACGCATGGTGTAGAAATCATCCGGTGTGGTGATCTTGATGTTCTCCTGCGGCCCGTCGATCAGATAAAGCTTCTTCCCGTAATACTGCATCATCGAGCAGGAGTCAATGAAGTCCAGTCTGCCCTCCGCTATGGATTTCTCGTGGGCCTCCAGAAGCTCGTCCAGATAAAAGCTCTGCGGCGCGCGGGCAAGCCTGGTATCCTCCCTGCGCGGAATATCGGAGATTGCGTTGTCTTCTGACACGACCAGCACTGTCTCCTTGACCGCGACACTGGTGATCGCCGACCCATGTGCGCGCACGGACGCCAGATTGTCGTCGATTGTCCTGGCGTTGATCAGCGGCCGCACGCCGTCGTGAACCAGCACGATCGACTTTTCTCCCGCTGCGATTTCCTCCGCCGCCCTCAGACCGTGATAGATGGATTCCTGCCCGCAGGAGCCGCCCGGGACTATTTTTTTCACCTTTTTGAGATTATACCGGTCTACAAGCTTCTCCAGATAACCGATCCAGTCCTCGAGACACGCCACCGCGACAGCGTCGATGTCCGGATGACGGTCAAAAATCTCCAGCGTGTGAATGATAATCGGCTTTCCATACACATTGATAAACTGCTTCGGCTTAATCCGGGAATTCATCCGCTTCCCGACCCCGCCGGCAAATACTACTCCTATATTCACTTCTCCTGCCCCTCCGTCCTGCTCTGCTGTTCTGTGTGCTCGCAGATAAAATCTACCACGCCCTCACAGGCGGTTCCCCTCTCATAACACCCCTTCCCCTCAAAGAAGGCATCCAGGCGCTTCTGGTACTCCCCGTCATCAAACTCCATCACGTTTTGATTCAGCGCATCGTCGCTGTCCGCAATGGCAAAGGGCGTCTCCGTCAGCGGATAGTAAAAGCCCCGGTCGTCAATATACTGGCTGATATCCAGCGCATAGATAAACGCCGGCCTCCGGGTAAAAATAAAATCGAAAATCCAGCTGGAATAATCCGTGATCCCCACGTCCACCGCCGCCATCAGCTCCTGCATATCCCGATAGCCGCTCGCATTGATGACCCCGTCCATCTCCTGAAACATATCCTTGAGCAGGCGGTTCTTTGCATTGTGCATGTGCATGCGCACAATCACGCGCCACTCCCCGCCGAATTTCTGCTCCATAGTCTCCTTCAGCCGTCCGCAGTCCATCCGGATAGCGCTGACGTCCGACTTGTTGTCGCGGAAGGTGGGCGCGTACATGACGGTCCGGACCCCCGGGTCTATCTCGTAATAATCGTACACCCGCTGCCGTAAGCTCTGCAGCTTTGCCGGATCAAAAAAGAGATCGTTGCGCGGATGCCCAACCTTTAAAAATTTTGCATGCGGCCAGAAGGACTCCGCGAAGACATGCTCGTCAAACACACTGTCCGTCAGGAAATAGTCGATGGTCTTGTCCGCGGCCTTCGCAATCTTAATCCAGTGGCGGTTGCCTCCAAGCACCTTGATGCCGAGGGAGCCGTGCCAGGTATTCAGATAAATCTGCCCCTTTTTCTTGGGAACCTTGCGCCAAACGCAGTTGAGCGCGTTGTCGATCCAGAAATGCGCGCTCCCGAGCGCGACAAAGCTGTCCATCGTATCCCGCTCCACCAGCCTGATCTCTTTGGGTATCTCCAGCTCCTCCCGCTTGCTGATGGTCGCCTTGTTTACGATAAAGATCAGCTCATAGTCCAGCCCCTTTTCTATAATCTTTTCGGCAATGTATTTTCCGTTGCAGGTGTAGCTGTTCTGAAACTGCCCGAACACAATCCGGTTTTGCCGGATCGGAAGATGCCTCATAAATACAGAGCGCACCATGACACCCAAAAGCTCCTCAAGATTTTTAAAAAAACGCCCGATATAATAGCCGATCTTTTTTTTGCAGTTCGTGAAAAAGTGCCCTTCTGCGAGCGCAGTGATCAGAATGTCCTTTTTCCCCGTCTTCTCAATATAAAATTTCTGTGTCTGCGGATCATACTGTTCCTTTATCATGTCCTACTTCCTCTCAATCCCTTCCGTGCGGCTGACAATGAAATCCACGGTCCTGCCGCTGGCATCTCCTCTCTCATAGCAGCCCCGCTCCTGCAGGAAATTTTCACACCGCTGTCTGTATTGTGCTCCGTCAAAACGACGGATGTTTTCGCACAGCTGCACATCGTCGTCCGCGGCCGCAAACGGCGTCTCGCTCAGGGGGTAGTAAAAGCCCCTCTCGTCCTCGTAGAGCTCCCTGTCCGCGGTGTACAAAAATGCCGGTTTTCCGGTAAACACAAAGTCAAAAATCCAGCTGGAGTAGTCGGTGAGCCCTGCGTCCACAGCGGCCAAAAGCTCCTGCATGTCCGGGTAACCGCTCACGTCCGTGACCGATTCCACGCCGGTCTGCCGGTGGATATCGTGAAAATGGCAGCGCAGCAAAATTCTCCATGTACCGCCAAAGCGCTCCGAGCACGCATCTGCAAGCGCGCCAAAATCCGGGTGGCGCGTTATGCCATGCTCCCGAAAGGTCGGTGCATACAGAAGTGTACGCTCCCCCCCGTCAATCTGATAAAGGCGGTAAACCCGACGCCGGATTTCCTCCCAGCGCTTTCTCTGAAACAGAATGTCATTTCGCGGATGTCCCACCTTCAGATGCCGCACATCCGGCCAGAATGACTCCGAAAAGACGCGCTCGTCAAAGACGCTGTCCGTGAGAAAATAATCAATCCTGCGGTTTCCGTACCGCGCGACGGCTCTCCAGTGGCGGCTGCCGTCCAGCCGCTTGATGCCCAGCGAACCATGCCAGGAGTTCAGATACATCTGCCCCGGCCGTTTGGGCACCCGTTTCCAGATACAGTTCAGCCCATTGTCAATCCAGAAGGCAGCGGAGGCCTGCACGCGAAAGCTCTCCTCGGAATACTGCTCCACAAGCCGGATCTCCTCAGGAACCGAATGCGCCGCGCGGTTCTCACAGACCTCACGGCTCACGCAAAAAAACAGCTCGTAGTCCAACCGGCGCCTAATGATCTCCTCTGCGATGTACTTGCAGTTGCAGGTGTAAGCAGTCTGGTATGTCGCAAAAAAAATGCGGTTGGGCACAATCGGAATATGTTTCAGGCGATGCATCCGCCTGGCGGTGTCAAACACCTCCCTGGCTGCGCGTACCATTTTTGATTGTATTACTTTTTCCTTCAAATTACAATCCCTCTTACAGACCAAGCTCATACAAAACGTGATACTCCCGCTCCTCCTCAGGCGGCAGCTGCATATAGTCCTCGCCGTACAGCTGCCGCAGGTAGTCCTCCTTCATCCGCGTAATCAAAAGCTCTCTTCCCTCGAATGCAATCGGCTCCAGAGACAGGAACGGCTTTCTGGGATACACCTCCCCGCGAAAATGTCCCTTCCCGGAGGGTATCACCACAAAGTCGGAGCGATCGTCCCCGCAACCGGAAAGGCACCTCTGAATACGCCGATACCAGAAATTGTGCGCCGGTGCGAAAAGCATTCCGATCATGCCCTTCACTCTCACGAGGAACACGGCACGCCGCGTCCCCGCCGCCAGCTCCAGATACTCGCGCCGCCACGCATACATGCGCCAGCAGGACAGAATGAGCAGCCCAAAATCACACCGGAAACCGTGAAAAAAGCGTCGGATTCGACCGGAGTAGGTGTTCTCGATGGGAAAAATATCAATTTTCACCCCGCATTTGTCCCGCTCCTGCATCCGGTGCTCCCGGAAAACGGTTCCGTTTTTGTGAATCTGGATAAAGGAGCTCCAGTACCCCGGCGTTCTCAATGGCGCCTCAATATAGTATTTGTCTCCATACTCCGCTTCAACAGCGTCCAGCAGCCGGTCAATGCAGCCTCTCGGGACATTGATGTCAATGTCGTCATCCCACGGGATAAAGCCCTGATGGCGGACGGCGCCAAGAGCCGTTCCCCCTCCGAGCATATAGGGAATATCCTCCCGCTCACAGACGGCCGCTACATCAGTTAGTATCTCCAGTGAGATCTGTTTTAACCGAATCAGCTCCTCCTCTGTGATCCGGTGCATTTTTCTCGCCAATGTCGTCTTTACCAGCCGGTTTGTCTCTATCCACGCCATTGCCCTCACCGTCCAATCCCTTCTGTAATGCGTTGCGTCCTGCCTTTTTGCGCTTTTTCGTTTTCTTCTTCTTCTTTTTGCTGACTGCCTTCTGCTCCTCCGTGATCGCCTCGTACTCCGCTCCCACCTCGTCGATTCCCCCGATGGCGCGAACAGTCCCGTTTTCCAGAATCAGTGCCTTATTGCAGATCCTGCGGACCTGGCTGAGGGAGTGTGACACCAAAAGCACCGTGACGCCCTGATCGAACATGCTGCGGATTTTTTCCATGCTCTTCTTTTTAAAGCGCGCATCGCCCACCGACAGCACCTCGTCCAGTATCAGAATATCGGGGTTCACCGCCGTACAGATTGCAAAGCCGAGCCGCGACTTCATGCCCGAGGAAAAATTTTTCAGCGGAACGTCCAAAAATTTCTCCAACTCGGAGAAGGAGACGATTTCGTCGAATTTTTCGTCGATAAACGCCTTGGAGTATCCCAGCACCGCGCCGTAGAGATAAATATTTTCCCGCGCTGTATACTGCGGGTCAAACCCCGCTCCCAGCTCGAGCAGAGGGGCAATGACCCCTTTTCTCTTCACGCTTCCCTCCGTGGGCTTGTACACGCCCGCGATCACCTTGAGCAGCGTGCTCTTTCCCGCCCCGTTGAGGCCCAGAATCCCGATGCGGTCCCCCTTGCAGAGGGAAAAGCTGACATCCCTGAGCGCCCAGAATTCCCGGTAGCGCAATTGTTTCTGCACAAATTTTAGAAAGAATTCCTTCAGAGAATCCACCTTTTCCTGACTGAGGTTAAATCTGACGCTCACATGCTCAACCTTAACCGCGATCTCTCTCTCTCCCATGACCAACCTCTATATATGAAGAATAAAATTATCCTGCTTTTTCTTAAACAACACAATCCCCAGTATCAGAGAACCAAAGCTGAAAGCCGCGACATACAGGTAGCTGGCAGGTTCCACCGAATAGCCCAGCAGGCCGCCGCGGCACATCTCGATAATATGGTATATCGGATTGTAATTCAAAATCCACGCATATCCGCTCTTTAACAGGCGCTCCGGGTAGTAGAAGATCGCGCTCATGTACATGATAATAAGCAGCAGTACATTCCACAGATACTCGACATCCCGGAAAAAAACATCCAGCGTACACAGAATAAGCCCCACCCCCAGCGTTAAGAGAAACAGCAAAACAAGCGCGGGGATAAACTGGACAATATGCCAGGTAGGGACTACCTTGCAGTAGATATCCACCGCCACCAGCGCAATCAGCGAGACCACAAAAAAGACAAAGGTATCAATCACACTGGACAGCGGGTAAAGGTATTTGGGAACATAGACCTTTTTAATCATGGAGGCATTGCCGCGGATGGATTTGGCTGCCGCCTTCGTCCCCGTCGAAAAAAAGGAATAGATCAGGCGTCCGGTAATTACATACAGCGGAAACCCGGGCTTTCTCTCAAAAAGTGTTCCAAAGACAATCACCAGCACACAGGTTGTCATCAGCGGTTCGATCAATGACCACAAAATGCCGAAATAAGACCGGCGGTACTTCAAGCGGATTCCCTTTTTTACAAGCTCACCCAGAAGAAACTTGTAGCCGAAAAATGCCTTGATATAATTCATTTATTTCTCCTTACCGCGTGTTTACATGCGCTTTCGGAGCGCATTCCACGCATAACCGGCAAAACACAGGCAGCACCTCCAAAGCGGCAGGTGCAAAAAGTCGCGGAAAATCTTCCAGTTCCAGACAGCCGCCCGCAGCTTGTTCCCGCTCGCTGAGCCGTCGGAGAGGCGGTACTGCGCCAGCACCTCATCCAGCCCGTATGCAGGCTCCCCTCCGCGCAGCAGGCCCAGCCACGAGGCATAGTCCTCATGCGCCATCTGCGGCATTTCAACACGGGGAAAATATGCACGGTCAATCATCACCGTGAGACAGGCGATCGGGTTACCCTTTAGGAGCTGCCCGAACACTAGCGTTTCCTTCACATGGCGGATCTGTCCGGCCGGCCGTCCGTCCGCGCACAGCACCTCGCAGGCCGTATGGCAGAAATGAGCGTCTCTGCGGCGCATATACTCCAGCTGACGCTCCAGCTTTTGGGGCAGCCACAGATCATCACTGTCCAAAAACGCGAGATATCTGCCCGTGGCAAGGCTTATGGCGGTATTCCTCGCACACGCAATCCCGCCGTTTTTCGCCTGGCGGAAATAGCGGATTCTTTTGTCTTTCCCGGCATATCCCTGCACAATCGCCGGAGAGCCGTCCGTGGAGCAGTCGTCCACGACAATCATTTCCCAGTCCTGATATGTCTGTGCGAGAACCGACTGAATTGTCTGCTCAATATAGCGCTTTGCATTGTACATTGGCGTGATGATGGATACCCGGTTCTCTTCCATACAGATCCTATCCCCTTTTGCTCGCCGTGATCTGCTGGCTGTCCACCCCTTCCGTATTCTCTCTCACAAAGAGAACCTTAAAGGTTAAAAACAGCGTCTTGATATCCATCCACAGCGAATAG
>CAZNQZ010000031.1:0-10671 GCA_964575245.1 uncultured Lachnobacterium sp.
ATATCCCCGTACAATATGCCGTATCTGCCGCATATTGCACGGGGTTTTAGCTATCCTTACTCTCCTTCCGCCATTTTCAGCTGAGCGTTCACCAGCCCGTAGTAGATGCCCTTCTTCTCCAGCAGCTCATTGTGGGTTCCGATCTCCGCCACCCCGTGCTTGTCGATGACCACCAGCCGGTTCGCGCCCCGCAGAGTAGACAGACGGTGTGCAATGGCAAAGGTCGTCCTGCCCTGAATCAGCCGGTTGAGGGCCTGCTGAATTAAAAACTCACTCTCCGTATCCAGCGCAGAGGTTGCCTCGTCGAGAATCAGGATTCTCGGATTGTTCAGGATCGCACGGGCAATCGCAATTCTCTGGCGCTCTCCGCCGGAGAGGTTATAGCCGTGCTCGCCCACATAGGTATTGTAGCCGTCCGGGGTCTTGCAGATGAAGTCATGGGCATTCGCCGCCTTTGCCGCGCGGATCACATCCTCCAGCGGCGCGTCCGGCTTTGCAAACCGGATGTTGGCAAGGATACTCCCGGAAAACAGGAAGGTCTCCTGCAGCACCACTCCGATCTGCGAGTGCAGGCTGTCCATCCGCATATCCCGAAGATCACAGCCGTCCAATGTGATGCTGCCCTGATCCACCTCATAGAGCCGCATAATCAGATTGATGAGCGTGGATTTCCCGCTCCCGGAGGCCCCCACCAGACCAATCATCTCGCCGGGAGCCACGGAAAAGCTGACATTCTCCAGCACAGGCTCATAGGTCTGATAGCCGAAGGACACATTTTTAAGCTCCAGCGCGCCCTTGATGGGGAATGCTTTTGCGTCCTTCCTGTCCATCAGATTCGGCTCTTCATCCAACACATCATAGATGCGGTTCAGGCTCGTGATCATCTGCATCACCGAGCGCGGCAGATGCATCATCCAGCTCAGCGGCCCATAGAGATAGCCGCTGTAGGTGATAAACTGCACAAGCTGTCCCACCGTCATCTCGCCATCCAGAACCTCGATACCGCCCATGTATACCGCTATGTAGCTGCCCATACCCAGCAGAAAGGTCAGGATGGGGAAAAAGACTGCCCAGAAGGTCTCGTTTCGCTTCTGGATCGCCGCAAATTCCTCCGTCTTTTTTTTGAATCTGGCGCTCTCGCGCTCCTCCTGCCCGAAGGTCTTCACTATGCGCATGCCTGCGATAATGTCCTGCAGGCTGCTGTTCATGTCGTCATATTTCAGCCACTGCCTGTGGAAAATGGTATGGATCTGATGCCAGAACAGTCTCGTAATAAAAATCGCAAAAATGATAAACAGCAGCGAGAACAGCGTCATTTTCCAGCTGATGACAAACATCATCACCAGCGAGACTATCATGGTCAGAAGGCACGAAAACATATTCCCGAAGGTCTCCTCCATAAAGGTGCGGATCTCCCTCGTATCCCTCGACACACGGTTCATCAGCTCGCCCGGCCTGCGGTTGTTGATAAACGAGAGCGAGAGCATCTGAATCTTGTGATACAGCTTCGTGCGCAGGCTCATACTGATCTCCGCGCCCAGCTTGGAGCAGTTCCACGATCTCCACGTGACGATCACGATCCGAGTCGCAAGCAGCGCAAAGGAGATCACAATAAAGACCGTAAGATCCCTCATGGTCCCCGTTCCCGTGGCAAGACTTCCGTCGATAAAATTCCGCTGAACCATCGGGTTCACCAGATCAATGCCGGAGACCAGAAACATCAGCAGGGAAATCAGGAGCAGCCTGCCGATAAATTCTCCCGCAAGCGACATAAATTTTTTCAGCACGACGGCCTTGCCCTCACAGTAGGGACACTGCCTCGTCCCCGGGAGCGCCCTGCCGCACTTTTCGCAGTATTTTTCATATTCTGTACTGGTAATCCGGTCGGACTCCGCGAGGGCGCGCCCCTCCCCGATTTTATTGACGATTACCTGCGCTCCGCGCGCCGCATACGCCACCCTCACAATGTGCCGCATCGAAAAGCGGGCGGCGCAGGATTGCGTGCCGTCCTTTCGGATGACCGTGACGATACCGCTGTACACCTGATTCTCACACTTGATCTTCTCACAGTCCGCAAGCGCATATTCCGCTGTTTTTTCCCCGTCCCTTATCATCACCAGCCGCTGCTGCGTGACGACCATCCAGGTAGTGCCCGCGTAGGTCTTCTGGGCAAGCTTTTTGTCGTTGTCAAAATCCAGATCCACCGGAACGCAGTACCAGATTTTTTCGTCCTTGCGCAGCGCGAGCGCCCTCTGCCCTGCCTCGTCCAGTGTATACAATAATTTCATACTATCTGTCTCCTTAATGTATTGTCAGGGAAACGCTGATGAAAGCGTTTTCTGCGCTGGATTTGCGCGCAGAACAGCAAATTCCACAGCAAATCCGTGTGCATCCGCCGGAGGCTCTGAGTGAGCGATGATTCATCAGCGCTTCCTTAGATGAACAGATCCAGCTTCTTCCGCTCCATCACGGTGAGCGCGTACAGATCGGGAATCTCGTAGCGGTTGCCGTCGATATCGGTAATCTGATAACGGTCGGCGCTCAGATTCACCACCGCGTCGCCTCCCATATGCGTCGTAAATCGGCACACCCCAAAATCCGTCTTGACATGCCAGTAGGCATAGCCATACTCATCCTTCACATCCAGCACCTTGCGGATCACCGGCATAAAATAGCGCAGCCTCACCTGCTCCCGGATCATCTCCTGCTCATCCTTTTTCAGCTCGGACAGCGCGCGGATAATCCCGATCTCCTTCGCCTTCTCGTCGGATTCCCGTATGGAAATGAACTCATCCGGCATCGTCATCGGAAATGTGAGATAAACCCCCACCCTGTCATATTCCTTCCCGTCCGTTTTCAGCGCGAGAAATCCGCCCTCCGTGCGGGTAAACACCGCATTGCTGCTGTCCAGAAAATGCATTGCAAGCGCCTCCTCGGACTCTCTTTTGAGCGCCTCTTCATCGAATTCCTGTAAATTTAATAAATCCTGCCCCTCGGGCGGTCTGTGTCCTCTCATATGCTATTCCTCTCCCTTCGTGAACATCTACTCCACACCTCTGAGCTCCAACGCCTTTGTCTGCAGTGTGCTCAGCTTATAAAATGTTCCCTTTTGCTCCATCAGTTCCTCGTGCGTCCCTGTCTCCGTCACCCGCCCGTTGTCGAGGACAATCAGGTGGGACGCATTCCGCAGAGTGGACAGGCGGTGCGCGATAGAGAGCACGGTTCGCCCTCTCTCCAGCTGCTCTAAGGATTTCTGGATTGCAAGCTCTGTCTCCGTGTCCACCGCGGAGGTCGCCTCGTCCAGAATCAGGATCTTCGGATCAATCAGAATGGCGCGCGCAATGGAAATCCTCTGCTTTTCCCCTCCGGAGAGCGAGCGGTTGGAATGTCCCAGCAGCGTGTCATAGCCCTGGGGCATTTTGCAGATAAAGTCATGCGCGCTGGCCTGAATGGACGCGCGGATAATCTCCTCACGCGTGGCGTCCGGCTTGGCATAGGCGATGTTCTCCGCCACCGTACCCACAAAAATATAGGTCTCCTGCGACACCATCGCCACATTTTTCCGCAATTCGCGAAAACCGTATTGCCGCACGTTCACTCCGTCCACCAGCACCTCTCCCTCCTCCGCATCATAGAGACGTGAGATCAGGTTGACCAACGTTGATTTTCCAGCGCCGGAACGCCCGACAATGCCAAGCACCTCCCCCGCTTCGACGTGAAAGCTCACATCCTTGAGGATGGGCTTGTTGGGCTCATAGCCGAAGGTGACGTGCTTCAACTCAATCTCGCCGCCCAGCGTCTCCGGGCGCAGCGCATCCGGCACCTCCTTCACCTCCGGCACCGCATCAATAATCTCAAACATTCTCTGCGCCGAGTTCATTGCGCTTGTGTACCAGCGGAAAATCCGGGACATAAAATCGAGCGGACCTCTGAGCTGCCCGACATAGCCCGAAAATGTAATTAAAAGCCCCAGCTCCATATTGGATTGGCTGATGATCAGGGCTGATCCAATCGCCCACACCAAAAATGACAGCAGATCCTCCACCAGACTATAGAGCGCGGAAAACTTGCAGTCAAAGCGCGCCACATCCAGCTCCGCCGCTCTCATTCGGCTGTTGTTTTTTCCGAACCGACCGATCTCCTGCTGCTCCTGCCCAAAGGCCCGAACCACACGCGCCCCGGTAAAGTTTTCGTTCATCTGGCCGTTCAGCCGCCGCCGTGCGCGGTGCGTCTTGCCGAAGTAATGCCACAGCCTCGGCATCAGCCTGTAGCTGATTACAAACAGACACGGGAGCATCACGACCGACACCGCGGCGAGCAGCGGATTTAAGATAAACATGATTACCGTAGTCGCGATAATCGTCCCCACATTGATAAAAAAGTAGGGGATTCCGTCAATAAAAAAGCTGGAAACCTCATCCGCATCGTCTGTCACCCTCGTCATCAGTCCTCCGGTCTGGCGCTTGGTAAAAAAGCTGATGGACAGCTTTCCCATCGAGGTAAACACCTGACTTTTCAGCTTTGCAATCACCTCCGCAGCGATGCGCGCCGTAAAGACGCCCTGCAAAATGCCAACGCCCTGAATCAGCACGCGCGTCAGAATCATCACCGCCACCAAAACGACAAGCGCCGTCACGAACCTTCCCGCAGGAAGATTCAGCCCCGCAAGAAACGCCTCGTCCCTCCCTAAAACCTTGTCGTAGAGAACCGTTCCACTCAGGTACGGCCAAACCAGATTCAGCACTGCCGTGGTGACATAACACAGCACCATAACCGCAAGCCCGAGCGTATAGGGCTTGAAATATCCCATCACGCGAAACAGAATCGACCGCTTATCCATGCACTTGGGGCAGACCTTGCGCTCCTGATCCGGATATATCATACCGCATTTGGGGCAGCACTCGCGCCCTTTTCGCACATCCAGATCCTCCTTCGTGATCTCCTCGCTCTTTTTGATCTTGTCCAGCAGGCGTCCCATGCGCATAAACGCTTCCATCCGCGTGTTGGAAAACTGGCAGAGACGGCGCTCCACCCCGTCGATCTTCCCCATCAAAACGCCGCTGCCGATCTCGCGGATCACATCCAGGCGCTCAACCTTTTCCAGATCATAGAGGAGCACTGCGGGCTCCTGATCCGCATCCGCATCCTCCGCCGACCAGCCGCTGTAGCCGCCCAGCCGGATCTCACGGCTCCCTGTATAAGGATATCTGGCAACAATCAGCTTTTCCTTCGACAACGCCACGACTGTGTCCGCAAAGCGAAGCTCCTCGTCCAGATCCGCGACGGCCGCAAAAATCACGGACTCCTCCGCGATTCTGTTATTTTTCAAAACCCTTGTAAAACCTTTTGGTAATTTCATAACTACACACTCCCCCCACCAATGCGGGCCTGCATTTTAATCGGGCAGAGGCGCGTCTTCGCCCCTGTCCGTCGCGCTGGGCGCGGGCAGCAGAGCTGCTATATTCCTTACGCGCCCATGCGCATGTAAAAACGGCACAACATACTCCTGTATGTCATGCCGCTGTCATCGAAATATACGCGCCGCCTGCCGACGGCCCTTATACACAATCAGTCTGACTGATACCGGGAGACCATACATCCAATATTTTCCTGCCTGCTGCTGTCCTAAAACGCAGATTCTTCATGATGCTTGCCTCCTTTCCCTCAAAAAATGCCAACTGGTTACAAACTGTATCATATACATATTTGTGTCATCTGTCAACAACTTTCTTTCTGTTTTTTCATTTTCTACGCCCGCTTTCCGCTACCCCTTCTGCGGAAACCGCCCGCAGGATTTCTTCTCGGTACAAAATCCCGTAAGCTCACACTTTGCCACAAAATAGTGCTCCACCAGATAGCTCCACTCCGCAGAATAGGCAGAAAGCGCCGCCATCATGTCCCGCATGAGCTGCTGAAATTCCCAGTACGCCCTCGCGCACAGCCTCTGGTGCGACATATCGACCAGATTGCGCAGATTCGTGCGCAGAACCACCTTGCTCTCCATGCCGAGGGGCAGAAGCATACCGATATCCTCCCTCGGCAAGGCAAGCGCCTCCAGCTCCTGCATGGCGCCTAAAATATCCTTCATCGCCCCCTCATAGACCGCAAGCGCCTCCGCGTCCTGTGCAATCTTTGGCGGAATCACATAGCCGAAGCCCTTCTCATAATTAATGTAGCGGGTGGATGCCTGCAGCCTCGTCGGCCCTCCGCCGATGTGGGTGTAGAGCTCGCGGATCACACGGGCGGAATAGCCCTCCAGAACCAGATACACCTGCGGGTACTCCCATGTTCTGCCATGGCCGGAGACGAGACAGTCGATGCCGCGCCGGTAATTCTTCTCCGGGTCACGGATATCGCCGCCCCAGCACACGCCGGCCTCCCTTCCGATCAGGCTGACCGGATCTTTTGTCGTCTCCTCCTGAATGATGATGTTTCCCATATTCCCGCTTCTCCCTGCCTCTTTTTTCCGTTCATTTTGAATGATGTGAATTATGTTACTCCTGTTTGTCGGGAATGTCAATGGCAAGCCAGCGATCAGTCTGCTGTTACTTTTCTTTCAAGCTCTCCCCGAACCCTTTCACAATAGGCTCAAGGAAGTAGTCCATAATCGTGCGCTTTCCTATCCTGATCTCGACCGCGCCCGAAAGTCCGGAAATAACCCGTATATTTTCATTGCCCCCGTCGAGCCCAAGCTTTACAACATATACGTTGCCGAGCTGCTCGTTCGCAAAAGAGCTGGGACTAATGTACTTCACCCTTCCTTTGACCGTTCCATACCTGTTATACGGATATGCCTCAAGCTTGATTTCGGCCTCCATTCCAAGTTCAATGTCCGCAATGTCCGTGTTCTTTACATAGCAGATCATTTCATTCGGGGTGTTGTCGGGAACAATCGTCACAAGCTGCTGTGCCGAGGTCACGGTTTCCCCGGGAGTGTTCACTCCAATACTGTTTACATATCCGCTTACCGGAGCCGTTATGATCTGATATTCCGTCGACAGCCGATACTTTTCAAGATTATCATGAATTTCGTTAAGCTTATTGTCGATCTCGGAAATATTGGAATTCACCTGTGAACGGTATTGCGCCTTTACATTGGAAATTTGCAATTCCGCGTTTTCCATGGCAAGGGTGTATTGCCTGATCGTGAGCTCCTGCGTTTTAATTTGCCTTTCCGTTCCTGTGGATCGGTATTGTTCAAGCTGTATCTCTGCAATCTCCCTGTTGATCCCGGCGACGGATTTTTCGTTTTCGTAATTGGCAAGGGAATTTCTATATCCCGAATCGGAATCCAGAATTGCCTGCACATACGGTTTCAAATCATCCGAATAACTTCCAGTTTGAATTTCGGACAAATCGTCTCCGGCAAGTATCTTACTGTAAATATCCCGCTGCGCTTCAAGAATTTTCTGATGATTCTGAAGCCGGTTCACATCAATCTCAAGCGCTTCCGCGTCAAGCTCGATCAGAACGTCGCCAACATTTACAAACTCACCCTCGGATACATTGATCGACTTGACCGTTCCGCCGGAGTACGCCTTTACAACATTTATATTTCCGACCGGTTGAATGTTCCCGCCTGCGGTAATGACCACATCAATTTCAGAAACGCAGGCCCATAGGATCGCGCCGATAAGCAGCATAAATATTCCGATAATTATAACTGTTCCTCCCTTATGCGCAGGGCGCTCGATTATCTCAAGAAGAGATGGCATAAAGTCGTACTTTAATTCCCTGTCACGTTTTCTTCCATGCTTCAAAACATATTCTGTCAGCGCATTATTCATCAGCGTCACCCCGTTTCTGTTGGTTGTATAAATGGAAATACAACCCCTGCTGCTCCATTAAATTTTCGTGAGTGTCATATTCGACAAGATTGCCTCTGTCAATGACCATGATTTTCTTTGCATCCTTTAGCGTGGATAGCCTGTGCGCGATTATCAGAACCGTGCGCCCCTTGCAAATTTCCTTTAGATTATTCTGAATTATGCTCTCGGATTCATAATCAAGCGCCGAAGTTGCCTCATCAAAAATAAGTATCCTCGGATTATTTAAAATTGCTCGTGCAATAGCAACACGCTGTTTCTGACCGCCCGACAGCCCCATTCCTTTTTCGCCGATTATCGTGTTATATCCATCGGGAAGCTCGAGTATAAAGTCATGCGCTCCGGCTATTTTCGCGCTGCTTATGATCTGTTCCATAGAAGCAGCAGGACAGTGGATCGAAATATTCTCGGCGACCGTTCCGTTGAACATAAAGTTCTCCTGCAGTACAACGCCGATTTGCTTGCGCAGCATAGCGGGATTCACAAGCGAAATATCCATGCCGTCAATTGAAATTTTCCCACCCTCTGGAATATACAATCGTTGTATCAGCTTTGAAATCGTGCTTTTTCCGGAGCCGCTTCGCCCGACAACTCCGACTATGGTGTCAGGCTCTATCTCGAAGCTCATACCCTTGATAACCTCGCCGCCCTGCGGATGATATCTGAAACGCACTTTGTCGAATATAATCCTTCCGTTTATTTTCGGCATCGAAGTCTGATTCGTGTTTAAAATCGGCTCGGGAGCGGTATTGAAAATATCCCCGATCCGCTTCACCGAAAGGGAAGCCTGCTGATATTCCTGCCAAAGCTGCACGAGCCGAAGCACGGGACCGCTCACTCTGCCCGAAAGCATTCGGAATGCCACAAGCTGTCCGACCGTGAAATTACCGTCCATTACGGCCTTTGCTCCGCAAAACAAAATCAGAAGATCGAACACCTTTTGGATAAACTGTCCGGTCGTTCCGGCTGTCGCAGAAACCATCGAGGTTTTATAGCTTGCCTTAACGTAACCCGACTGCAGGTCGCCCCACTTTTGTTCAAATTTCGGCTCCAGAGCGTAAGATTTCACGGTCTGCACGCCCGTTATGGATTCTACAAGAAACGATTGTGTATTCGCTCCCGTTTCAAATTTTTCGTCAAGCCTTTTCCTGAACAGCGGCGTAACGATCGCTGACAAAACCGCATAGACGGGAATGGAACATATCACTATAACCGTCAGCATGGGACTGTAGAAAAAAAGCACGACTATGTAGACAACAATAAAAATAAGGTCGATCATCGAGGACAGGGGAGTACCCGTAAGAAAACTTCGGATACTGTCCAGCTCGCGAACTCTCGCCACCGTTTCTCCAACGCGCCTGGATTCAAAATATTTGAGCGGCAAAGCAAACAAATGTCGAAATAATTTGAAGCTCAGCATGACATCAATACGGTTGGTTGTATGTGTGAAGACATAGTTTTTCGCGAGCTCCAAAATCAGTTCGTAAACATATACGATCCCAATACCGACAGCAAGTATATTCAGCGTGGATATACTCCGATGTACCAACACCTTGTCAACAACGACCTGCGTCATAACAGGCGTTAAAATCCCCAGAATCTGCACCGTAAAAACGGCGATCAAAACCTGTATAAATTCCTTTTTGAACTTGAGGATCGTGGGAATAAACCATTTAAAACTGAATACGGCTTCTCTGTCCGCAATGCCTTTCCTGGTGATCAGAACAGCCGTACCGTCCCAGATTTCCGCAAGCTCTTCACGGGATTTTATTTCGGGCTGCGTCTTATCCGAGAATAAGATCATATATTTATCTTTCGTGGATTTTGCGATTATGAAAAACTCTCCGTCACCGTCTTTCGCGATAATGGGAGCGTTCACGTTTTTCAGCCTGTCTATATCCAACCGGCAGAGCCTTGCGCGCATTTTCAGCTTTTTCGCCGACTCAACCATCTCGATCTCGCCCGTTTTCTGCCCGGAATCAAGTACAGACAAATTTTTGGCCTGCTCCTTTGTGATTGGAATACCGTGAAATTTCATAACGATCATAAAGCAAGTAAGCCCGCTGTCATGCGTTTTCTCCATTGTTCAACCTTCCTTTTCAGAGAAAATATGCGGCAGCAATAAAGGCTGCCGCATTGAGTAAGATTGCTGTTTATTACGACGCTTGAGTTACGACCAAAAGCTGATCTGCGAACGCAAGACTGTCCCTGCTGTTTTGCAGATTCAGGCTGTCGGAAATACCGTTTTCGTCAGCAAACGCCGCCATATTTTCTGTAAGCACCATAACCTGAATGTCGATATTATTCTCCGATTCGTCATCCTTATCCACTGCGGATACACTGTCCGTGATTTCGGAGATAACCGTGTCACCTTCGGTAAGCAGCCCGGACATCGGATCGTCATCGGAGTAAAGCTCGTCCAAAATATCCGCGCCCTTCTGAACAATATCTTCATCCGGCTCACCAAGGCTGCCCGTATCGGTTTGCCCGGAATTATCCTCGATTTGCTCCGGCAATTCCTCAACGGGCGGCTCTTGCTCAGCACCGGAATTTTTAAATTCACCGATTTCCGTATCATAAAATCCCGATACCCCGTCCGCGAACTCAAAGCTGAAACGCTCCGAGTTAAAATTGCGGATAGTAAGAATGTCTCCGCTGTCGCTTACGGTAACTGAAAGCTCACTGCCATTCAGCTCAAATAAAACCGTGTCGGAATTTATATCGAGGAACTTTATTGTGTTATCGCCTTCATTGTCCTCAATCATACTTGATCCAAATCCCGATACAAGGCTGTAGGTATCATTACCCAACCCGCCGGACAGTGAGCTGTTCTTGTAGAACGCTG
>CAZNQZ010000031.1:10681-11097 GCA_964575245.1 uncultured Lachnobacterium sp.
CGAAATCCGTTCCGACAACATTAAGGAACGGGCTGTTCCCGTCGTCAAACCGCATTTCCTCGCCGTCAAAATCCAGCATGACATCGGATTTTGCAAACTCGGAGAAGTTTTCTATCGTAAGCGCTTCGCCTGTCTCAACAGCAGTAAGAACTGCGCCGCCATCGACGGTGAAATAAACTGTCAAATCCTCCGGCAGCCGTCCGTTAAATTTGATTTTCTCAATCCCATTTTCAGCGGAAATCACGCTTTCACTTTCCCCGAAAATAACCGTGCTGTCCGGAACATCGGAGGATGGAGTTTCGTCATTACCGGATATATCCGGTTGTTTTTCAGAGCTGTCGTTTTCATCGGGCGTATTCTGCCCCGAACCGTCGCCCGAACTGTCATCGCCCGTCTGCTCCCCGCTCTCATCGGTG
>CAZNQZ010000031.1:11107-11565 GCA_964575245.1 uncultured Lachnobacterium sp.
TGGTTGGGTCAGTACTTATGCCAGAATTATCCTCTCCTGTCTGCTCCTCGCTCTCATCAGTAGGATTTTCATCCTCGCTATCATCGGAATTATTACCAGTGCTCTTTAGTCCACCAATTTCCGTATCGTAGAATCCCGATACACCATCTGCGAATTCGAACGCGAAACGCCCGGAATCAAATCCGCGAATAGTAAGGACATCTCCGCTTTCCGCAATGGTGACAGTCAGCGCCCCGCCATCCGTCATCTCAAACAAAACGGCTTCGGAAGTTATATCCAGGAACTTTATGGTATTATCTCCGTCATTGTCCTCGATAACATTTGCCCCAAAACCTGCTGTAATGCTGTAAGTGTCGTTACCGGCTCCGCCAGACATCGAGCTGTTTTTGTAGAACGGGACAATCTCATCATCGGAATCCGTTCCTACAACATTGAGGAATGGGCTGCCCTCGCTGTCG
>CAZNQZ010000031.1:11575-13088 GCA_964575245.1 uncultured Lachnobacterium sp.
ATCGCAGCTCTTGATCTTCAAATTCCAAAACGGCGGTATTGGCAAACTCCGCAAAGTTTTCTATGGTAAGCTTTTCACCTGTTCCGGCAACCGTAAGAACGGCGCTGCCATCGGCTGCGAAGTAAGCCGTCAAGTCTGTCGAAGTTACCCCGGAAAATTTGATCTTCTTGACTCCACTGTCGGCAGATATCACTTGATCGCCATTGCCGGTTTCAAAAAGAACTGTACCGTTAAGATCCTCATCCTCTTTTTCCGAATCGCCAAAAATAAACGCCGCTTTATCCCAATCAATGGTTCCTGTTGACATATCTTCAAACTCAAATACAAAGCCTGAATCAATGTTCTCATTATGGAAATTATTTATTGTAAGCGTTTCGCCGGTAGCAATAACCGTAAGTACAATATTGCCGCTTCCCTCCACACGGCTGACTGACAGATCCGTAACATTCAGCCCGGACAATTTGACCTTATTGATCCCGATAACGTCATTGATAACATTGTTTCCAAGCCCCGCTTTATAGATATATGTATCGTTTCCAAGTAATCCATTTACAACACTGTTCGCGAAGAACGCAGTTACTGTGTCATCCGAATCCGTCCCGACAACATTGAGAAACGGGCTGCCCTCACTGTCAAAATTAAGCTCCACACCGCCGTCAAAGAGCAGCGTTGTTTTCTGAGATTCCACAAAGCTGTCGAAATCCTTAATGGTGAGCGTTTCACCTGTTGCGGTTATCGTAAGAACTGCGTCCCCATCAGCGTAAAAAGCGGTCAGGTCGACCGGTGATAAGCCGTCAAATCTGATTTCACCGATCACGTCATCAGGTACAACGATATTACCTCCGCCCACACTGAAAACAACCGTCAACGGGTCAGCCACAATTGATGCAGTGCTATAGTCAATACTGCCAATTCTTCCGTTTTCGAACTCCAGCGTGAAGTTCCGGTATCTTTCGCCACAACGGAAGTCCTTTATGGTCAGGGTCTCTCCGGTTTCCGTGATGGTCAGTACTGCATCGTAATTCGTCGACGGATAGTAAACCGTCATGTCCTTTGGCGTGAGCCCGGTGAGCTTTATCCGGTTTACGCCGCCGTTATCGTATATGACATCGCTGCCAAGGCCTTTCCCCACAACGTAAATGTCATCCCCATCTCCTCCGTCGAGGTAATCATTCCCTGCTCCTCCGTCCAGATAATCATTCCCTGCTCCTCCGTAAATGCGGTCATTGCCATCTCCTCCATAGATCACATCATTCCCGCCATTACCATTGATCACATCATTCCCCTCAGCTCCATAAATCTCATCATTGCCGTTTGAGCCATGTACCGTATCATGACCGCCAAGCGCCCTCACTTTGCTGTTGTTAAAGAACGCAGTAATGCTTTCGCCGGAATCGGTGCACAGGATATCCAGGAACGGGCTTCCTTCGTCCTCCGGCCTCATGACCGTCCCGTCACCGAACTCCAGCGTGAAGTTCCGGTATCTTTCGCCACAACGGAAGTCCTTTATGGT
>CAZNQZ010000032.1:0-988 GCA_964575245.1 uncultured Lachnobacterium sp.
CGTGGAAGGAACCGGGCTGGGGCTTTCCATCACAAGAAAACTGGCGGAGCTGATGGGGGGAAATATCCGTGTGGAGAGCGTGTACGGGGAGGGCAGTACCTTTACCGTCATGATCCCGCAGAAGATTGTGGATAGACGCACGCTCAAGGAGATGCCGGATATTGTTCCGGCAGAGACGGAGCAGGTACAGATGTTCACGGCGGAGGGATATCAGATTCTTCTGGTGGATGACAATCTGGTCAACCGGAAGGTGGCAAAGCGTCTGCTGGAGATCTACAAATTTGATTTGACGGAGGCCGCGAGCGGCCCGGAGGCCATTGAGCTGGTGAAAAAGAAATGCTACGATCTCATCTTTATGGATCACATGATGCCGGAGATGGATGGAATTGAGGCGGTGCAGGTGATACGGAGCCAGTGCGGGGAAAACGGGACAAAGCCGGTGATCATCGCACTGACCGCCAATGCGATGGCGGGAGAGAGGGAGCGTTTTCTGGACAACGGGTTTCAGGATTTTCTCCCCAAGCCGCTGGACCGCAAATCCATCAACGGCATGCTTGCCAGGTGGATTCCGGATGAGAGGAAGACTGCGATAGAAAGTGAGGAGGGAGCTCCGGTCAGAGGCATCTATGTGGATGAGGTGCATATCTGGGGCATTGACACGGACTCGATTATCGACATGTACACGGATCTCTCGGATTACAAAGAGATTCTGCGCCTGTACTCTCTCGACAGTGGGCGCAAGCGCAGGGAGCTGCGTGAATTTGTCGAGAATGGGGATTACAAGAGATATGAGATCGAGGTTCACGCGCTCAAGAGTGCCTCGGCGAACATAGGCGCGATGGCGCTCTCGGATCTGGCAAAGGAGCATGAGATGGCTGCGGCGCGGGGGAACGAGGCGTTTGTGCGCAAGAACTATGAGGAGCTTTTGCTGATATACACCAAGCAGGTAGAGTACATACAAAAATTCTTAAAAGAAAACCCGCCGGAG
>CAZNQZ010000032.1:998-11999 GCA_964575245.1 uncultured Lachnobacterium sp.
ATACAGAGGAGCTGCCGGAGATCAGCGAAGAGGAGTTCTGGCAGGGAGTGAGGGATGCGCTCGGGCATTTGGAGCGGTTTCGTTCGAGGGAAAGCCTGCGCGTGGTCGATGAGCTCTTAAAGAACCGCATGGACCAGAAGCTCCGGGCGGATTTGGAAGAGATACAGGAACAGCTGAGACTGTATGAGGATGACCGCGCAGAGGAGCTGTTCCATGAGCTTATAGATCATTTTGACAGGGAGGAATGACATTATGTTTGGAAAGGCGCGAATTCTGGCTGTCGATGACAGCACGATCAACTTGTTGGCACTCGAACAGAAGCTCGGCAATGACTATGAGGTGATCAGCGTCAATTCCGGGCTGCGGGCGCTGCGCTACCTCAAGATGGAGCAGCCGGATCTGATTCTGCTGGACATAAAAATGGCGTTGAAGGATGGAATCGAGACGCTCAAGGACATTCGTGAGATGGAGAACTGTGCCTCGATCCCGGTCATTATGCTGACCTCGGCGAGAGAGCGGAATATGATTTTGGAAAGTCAGAAGCTTGGAGTGTATGACTATGTATTAAAGCCGTTTGAGGCGGAGGATCTGGCCAGACGAATCGAAACCGCCCTGTTAAAGGCGGCGGACGATGCTGAGACGAAAAAGAATGCAAAGAAAGAGGCGCAATGATGCAGCAAACGCTTGCATTTTTTGTAAAAAGCACTATAATGGAAATTGTATGACTTTTTAGACAAAGGAGGAGTTTATTTATGAACCAATTTCCAAACGCAGGCGACGGCCTGAAGAAAATGTTTATTGCATCCCTCGGGGCAATCATTTGCGGCGTGTGCGCCATCATTCCGCTGATTAACCTGGTTGCGGGGCTTGCGGCGATCGTATTTCTGGTAATCAGCCTGATCGGGCTGAACAATCTGGGAAAAGACATTGAGGACTGTAAGAAGGCGTTTATTCTCACGATCGTCCAGATCGTGGTCAGCTTTCTCGCGTCTCTGCTCGCAAAGGTCGTGGTAGTCGGAGCACTTTTGAGCATTGCGGAAAGCGTCATCGCCCTGCTGGTTGTCTACTTTGTATGCATCCCGGTCAGCAAGGTATTGAGCCAGATCGGAGCAGCGGATGCCGCGAATCTGGGACAGACCGTCTGGAAACTGAATCTCGTGTGCTATGCGGTTGCCATTGTGGCAGGCATTCTTTCCATGATTCCGGCTTTGGAGGGGCTTGCCTTCGTCATAAGCATTGTGCTTTTGATTGTGGGTCTTGTGGGACAGATTATATACATGGTATTTCTCAACAAGAGTTACCAGGCGTTCGGCGCATAGGCCTTCGAATCAATTCTTTGAAAATAACCCCCCCGCGGATTTCGCAGGGGGGATTTGTTGTCATGCGCAGGCCCGCAAATGGAAAATTTCCGGCAGTGCCGGATGCGGGCCGCGCGGCGAGCAGGGGCGAAAAATCTCCCCTACTCGATTATTGCTGTCGCTCAATATGGAACAGTCATTCGGTGACTACACTAGTTGGAGAACATTACGCGCTCGCTGTTGAACATCTTCGCCAGAACCCATGTGCAGAGCAGCGTGTAGAGCAGGTTGCTGCCGATGGTCACGGCGATGTTGAGCGCATTTACATTGCCTGCGATGATGGCGCTCATGCACTTGGAAAAGTTATACAGCGGGACGAGGCATGTAATCACATGCGTATCCACTGCCCCCATGTATCCGCCTGCGATTCCGATGACCATGACAATAATATTCATGGGGCCGATGAGCGAGGCGGATTCTTTCACCGTCTTGGCATAGGCCGATACCAGCGAAAGGATCGAGATCAGCACCAGAACGATGGACAGTACCAAAAGCAGCAGGAGCGCAAACTCCGTTGCACCGAGCTTGGAGAAGTCAAAGAGCTCCATATCCTGTGCCTGAAACAGAGTCGGCATGGAGAGCATCATTCCCAGAAAACTCGATATGGCGCTGAGCAATGTCATAATGCTCATGCTGATGATCTTGCCGAGGGCAAGGGAGCTGCGCTTCATCGGTGTGACAAGAAGGGTGGCTATGGTGCCCCGCTCCTTCTCCCCGGCGATGAAGTCCGGCGCGACAGAGCAGCAGCCGGAGAACAGCAGGGTCAAAAACAGCATTGGGATCATGGCGGACATCATTCGCGACATCAGGTCCGTGCCGTCGGCGAGATCGTATTGTCCCTCGGAGGCGTTCACGTCGAACTTGTTCGTGAAGGTGCTCTCGTAGGCGTCCAGCAGGGCGCCGACCCGCTGATAGCACTCCAGAGAGGCCGTTTCACCGGAATTGTAGTACATGAGAATCTCAGGTGCTTTCTGGCCGGATTGTGCGTCATATTCCGCGACGATTCCGTCAAACCCTTCCGGGAACACCAGGCACAGATCCAGTTCGCCTTTTGTGATGGCCTGCCTGGCATCCTCCAGCGCCTCGTCCGTGATGGGTGTGCTTGTGAGCTCTCCCTGTTTCAGGACTGCTTCGATGGAGGCTGGCAGGTTGACTGCCTGAATTTTGTACTCATAATCCTCGCCCGTGGTGAGGAGGTTTGCGAACATCGTTCCCATCAGCGTATAGATAATGAAGATCATGAGTCCGGGCATAATGACCGTGGAAAACAGCAGCTTTCGGTCGGTAAAGAACCGGGAAAGCTCTTTTCTGATTATAGTTGCAAGATTACTTTTCATCGTTTCCTACCTCCCTGACATACACGTCAAAAAATACATCCTCCAGACATTTCTCCGCGGTCATGGAGGAAAGGGCGTCACACTGCGCCATCCGTCCGTTGATGATAATGCCCACGCGGTCCGCAATTTTTTCCACCAGGCTGAAAATGTGGGTGGATACGATGACGGTTTTGCTCTCTGCCTTCAGGCTGATCAGAAAATCCGTGACCGTCTTGGCAGTGATGACGTCCAGGCCGTTGGTCGGTTCGTCAAAGATGATAATATCCGGATCGTGAACCAGAGAGATGGCGATGGATGCCTTCTGTTTCATGCCGGTGGAGAGATTGGACACCTTCACCTCTGCAAACTGGTTGATGCCGAAGGTGGTGAACAGCTTTTCCTTCCGGAGCTTGCGGTCATTGTCCGACACTCCGTGGAGGTCAGAAAAAAAGTCGAATAAGTAGTTGGGCGTAAAGAAATCTTCCAGCTTCAGATCACTGGTGAGAAATCCGATCTTGCCGCGCACGGCCTCCGGCGTCTTCACGACGCTGGCGCCGTCCACCAGACAGTCGCCGGAATCCGGCCTTATCAAGGTAGAGATCATGCGCAGCGTCGTGGTCTTTCCGGCACCGTTCGGCCCTAAAAGAGCGAACACCTCTCCGCGCAGCGCATCGAAGGACAGGCCGTCAACCGCCACCTTCGTGGGGGAGCTGGTTTTTTCCAGCTTTTGCTGCTTCTTGGAAAGCTTGAAGGTTTTGTGCAGGTCCTTTGCTGATAAAATCGTTTCCATAAAATGAATTGTTCCCCTTTCCGTGCTTTGCACATCGTTATCACAACTGTTTATATGCCATATATACACCTTATACAGGTGTTTGTCAAGGGCTTTTGCAGTATTTTGTTGTTCAATTTGGTCATACCCTTTGTGCTCTGTACATAAAATATAAAAAAAGTAATTTGAGGGGATTTCTTTTGAAAGATTATATTGAAGAACGCGCGGTTGAGATCGCTAACTATATTATCGAGAATAACACTACCGTGCGTCATGCCGCGAAGCATTTCGGCATATCAAAATCAACCGTACATATGGATGTAACATAATAGAATGATACAGAAAGGACGTTGTAGGGGTAATATTATGATTTTGAGATGACTATCAAAAAGAAAGTATTTTTTGATAGTTTTTTTCATTTATAAATGATATGATAAGAATTAAGACGACATCTGAGATGAAGTTGAAAAGACGGATCCAGTGTGCTGATAATGAACAAATGCCCTGTAGGAAGTATCAGCTCATTTGCCGAAGGTAAATTTTGCATGAGCTGATGTTCAAGTAGGGAGGCAGTTTTATGAGTGTTAAGATTTTCATATGTGACGACGAGCCGCAGATGCTGTCTATCGTTGAACGTAAGGTATCGGAATGCCTGCCGGAGAGCGACGTCCGGACCTTCGGCTCCGGTCTGGAGCTTCTACGATGTCTGGATACAGAACCCTGCGATATTCTGCTGCTTGACATTGACATGCCGGATATAACTGGGCTGGAGATCGCCAGGCATCTCGCCCTCGGGGAGAAGCGTCCGCTTCTTCTGTTTGTGACGAGCCACGACGAGCTGGTATATGACAGCTTTCAGTACCATCCCTTTGCCTTTTTGCGCAAAAGCTGTTTGGACAGGGAGCTGGGCGCCGCTCTGGCGGACTGTCTGCAGGAGCTGGAGCACAGGGAACGGCATTTTTGCTTTCGCCGGGAAGGGACAAAGGTGTGTCTGTCTCTCTCGGAAATTTTGTATTTTGAGGCTGAGGGCAACTATCTGAAGATTTTTTCAAAGACAGAAGTCTATCGTTTTCGGAGTACCATCGCCTCTGTGGAAAATGCGTTGACGGGCTGTGGGTTTATCCGCATTCATAAGGGTTTTCTGGTGAATCAGGCTGCCGTCAGGCTGCTCAACGCAAAACAGGCGGAGCTTTTTGACGGGACGGTACTGCCCATTGGAAAAAGCTACGCGAAGACAGCGGGTGAACAGTTTTTGGGGTATATGAGAACATGAGACATGGTCGGCAGTTAAAGAGAGAATTGGCGGTGCAGGAGGAAAAATATCTGCGCCTTCTGGCACAAAAATCGGAGTTGGAGTATCAGCTTTCTGCCCAGAGAGAGGAAGTGGCCTATTCCAGAAAACAGGAGGGCGACATCCGCTCCCTGCATCAGAGTGTGCGCCAGCTAAAGCACGACATGAAGAATCATCTCATGGTGCTTGCCTCCTATCTGAACAGTGAAGACTACGATGCGGCAAAAACATACACCTCCGAGATTCTGGACAAGCTCAACGGGATGCACAGCTATATCGAGACCGGAAACTCTCTGATGAACCATATCTTAAATGAGAAGCTGGAGCTTGCCAGAAGCTGCGGAATTGCCATCAGGGCGGAGATCGAGACGCTCTCCTTCTCCAGAATGCGAAGCATTGATTTTTCTGCCCTGCTCACCAATCTTTTGGACAACTCCATTGAGGCGAGCAAATACGAACCGTCGAAGGAGCTGCTTCTGCATATCTTTCAGGAACGGGGTTATGATGCCATCAGCGTAAAGAATAAAATCGCCAAATCGGTTCTGGCGGAAAACCCCGGGCTGCACTCCACAAAGAAGGATCGGGAACAACACGGAATCGGAATTGCGCAGATCAAAAAAATTGCCGCCTTTTATGACGGGATCTGTGATTTTTATGAGAAGGATGGATACTTCTGTTCCCGTGTGTTCATCCCACAATAGACGACGTTTATCCCTACCCCCTTGCATTGACCGGATGCAGGGGGTAAGTTTGTTATGTGTCAAGTTTTAGAAGAAAACTTGGCATGAGCTGATGTTCACGCAGAGGAAGATTCTATGATTTTTTTTGAGCATGTGAGCAAGTTTATTTTGTCGGATATAAGCATTCATGTTCCCCCGGGAATCTCTCTGGGGCTGATCGGTCCCTCGGGCTCCGGCAAAACCACCTTTTTAAAGCTGGTCTGCGGCCTGCTGCAGCCGGAGGAGGGATGCGTTCACACGGCGGGGCTGATCCCGTGGAGGAACCGCCGGAAATTGGGAGGCATGACCGGAGCGTTCTTTGCAGATATCCCATTCTTTCAGGAAGAGGATACGGTGGAGAGCAATTTCCGGGATTTAAAAATCGTCCATCAGATGGGTGACGGTCATTTTGGCAGAGAGTATTCCGCCCTTGGGGAGCGGCTGGGCTTTCGTCCCTTTGAAAGGGAGACGGTGAAGCAGCTCTCCCTCGGACAGAGGCGGCGCGCGGAGCTCGGCGCACTTTTTCTGGCCCGTCCCCGTCTTCTGTTGTTGGATGAACCGACCGAGGGACTGGATCAGGCTGCAAAGGACGGCCTGCGGGAGCTTCTGGCGGAGCGCCAGGCGGAAGGGGCAACCATTGTCATTAGTTCCCACAATATGGAGGAGATTTCCGCCCTCTGTGAGAGAATCGCCCTTTTTGATCAGGGAATTCTGCGCCATTACGGGGACAGGGAGCTCCTGCTAAAGCATTTTGCGCCGGATGAGGTGATGGAGGTCAGCTTTTTGGGGAGGCTTCCTGATCTGGAGGATTTGCCGTTGAAGCGCTATCTGCTGCATCAAAACAAGCTGATATTGACGTACAACAAAAATTGCGTCACTTCTGCAGAGCTGCTTCGTCATATTATAGGGCAGACTACGGTTACGGCAGTTACCGTGCACAAATCCGGGCTCTCGGACGCAGTCGGGAGCCTTACCGCTCATTGATCGAGAATCAACGGAACAGAAAGGAGCACATAGAGATGAAAAAGCAAAAACAGGTATTGGGTTCAATTTTATTTTTATTCCGGCTTTCATGGTCGTGGAGTCCGGCGTATCTCATGCTTCTGCTGTGCAGTGTCATGGTAAACATTCTGATGCCTTATCCTGAAATCATTTTTCCGGCGTGGATAGTGGATTCCCTGTAGGAGGGGGCAACCTTTGGGGAGGCTCTTCTGCCGGTTTTGGGTCTGGCGGGCAGTGTCTTTACTCTGTCCGTGCTGAATACATGGATTCAGAGAAAGCAGATGCTGCTGCAAAGCGGCTTCAAGGACTTTTTGAATTATAAGATATCCGAAAAGCAGCAGCACCTCTCGCTGGAAAAGCTGGAAGGTGTTGAGGTGAAAGAGCTTTTTATCCGGGCGGACAATGCAGTCAGCGGGAATATCAGCTATGCCGTCAGATCCTTAGGCGGGGACAGAGGTGTGGACGCCATAGGGACAGAAGCGGTCAATCTCGTTTCCGGCGCAGTAAAGGCGGTGGTGCTTGCAGCTTCTTTGCTGTGGTTCGGCATTGTACCGTCGCTGTTCATGCTGACCGCTTTGGTTTTTCATGTGTTTGGAGGAAACAGGGAAAAGCGCGCAAATTATGAAGAACGTGTAAAGACTACCCCATATCGGAACAAGAACCAGTATGTCACTAATGTTATGATTGATTTTGCGTTTGCCAAGGAGATCCGTCTCTATGGGCTGCAGGAATTTTTGCTGGGTCAGTTCAGGCGGAATAAAGAGCATTTTTATGCTGCAAGAAACGAGGCAAAACCGGCTTTTTATTTCTCGCATTTGCTCGGGATACTGGGGGAGCTGATTCAGATGGCGGTATCCTATGGATATCTGGTGTTGCGTGTGTTTCAGAGGCGCCTGTCGCTGGGCGGATTTACGGGATATGCTGCGGCGTTGAACAATCTTTCACAGACCTTGGTTTCCATGGTCCGGTCTTACCTGAACTTTAACCTGTACGGAGAGTATTTCATTGATTTTATGAAGGCGATGGAGCTGGAGGAAGAGGCGGAAACTTTGGAAACGGCGGAGACTTCAGGGGATGTGCCGGAGCATACGATCTGTTTTCAGGAGGTTTCCTTTACCTATCCGGGGACGAAAACGAAGGCTTTGGACAGAGTATCTGTGGAAATTCCTTTAAGAGGCAGCATTTCCATCGTGGGCCGGAATGGTTCCGGCAAGTCAACGTTGATTAAGCTGCTTTTAAGGCTGTATCAGCCTGATGAGGGCCGGATATTTCTGGACGGTGAGGATATTTGGACTATCCCCCTGGAAACATACAGGCAGCAGATGACGGCAGTGTTTCAGGATTATTATATTTTTGCGCTGAACATCAGGGAAAACATAACGGTTACCGGACAGGACGACGGAGAGATATGGGAGGCGCTGAGAAAGGCTGGTGTGGAAAACACCGTCAAAAAGCTTCCCCAAAAGCTGGATACTCCGCTGTTTCGCAATTATCATGCGGATGGTGTGGATCTGTCAGGCGGGGAAAAGCAAAAGCTGGCCATCGCCAGAATGCTGCACAGGGATACTGCCGTTATGATACTGGATGAGCCCACTGCAGCGCTTGACCCTCGCTCGGAGCTGGAAATCTATGAGCAGGTCCACCGAATGGCAAAGGAAAAAACGATTTTGTACATATCGCACCGGATGTCGAGCTGTCATTTTTCCGATTTGATTCTGGTGATGGAGGGCGGCCAGATAGCGGAGCAGGGGACACATGCCGGGCTGATGGAGAACCGGCAGCTCTATTATCAGTTGTATCAGGCTCAGGCCCAAATGTATCAGGGAGGTGAGGCAGTATGAAAAAGCAGTTGTCAGGTATCGGAAAAGCTTTTCAGATTGTGTGGGATGCGGACAAACTATATCCTGTTCTCTTGTTGATGCGTGCTTTGGCTGCGTCAGCCGCTCCCCTGTATGCTTCCGTCTGCATGAGCCTCCTGATCACCGGGCTGGCAGGGGAGAGGAGCATACACCATATTATTCTTATTCTTTCCCTGCTGCTGTCCGGTATTTTGTTGTTTCGGGCATTGGATGCGTGTCTTGAGTGGCAGTGCTCTTACCGATACATGCGCATGCAGGACATCTTTACCGTGGAAAACAGCAGGAAGGCGATGAAAATGGAATATCCGGCAACGGAGAGCTCGGAGGTGGCAGATCTATATGTCAATGCCTGGAGGGCAAATATGTCGCCGGGAGCAATTCTGGAGCAGACCTTTTCCGTGATTGGCGGAGCAGTACAGATTCTGGGCTGTGCAGGGATTATTCTGCGTCTGGGATCTGCTTTGCTGGGTATTGTGGTTGTGTTTATTGCACTGTATTGCTTTCTGGATTACCGAATGAGCATCAGACGGAGAAACTATGAGCTGGAGGCTGTGCCGTTGAGCCGAACCATCGACTATACGCGCCAGTGTATGGGGGATGTGTCCTGCGCAAAGGATATCCGCCTGTATTATCCCAAAGCCTTTTTCCTGAACCGGCTTGCCCAATATCAACAACAAAGAATCGAGAAAGAAAAATCCTCGGAGTATTACTGCGGGCGGGTGCTGTCGCTGCAGGAAGTCCTGCAGATGCTGCAGACGTTTGCGCTGTATACCGTGCTGATTTACCGCTTTCTGCAGGGCGGAATCGAGATCGGCTACTTTTCCCTTACCGTTTCATCCATCGGTATTTTTATGGGAGCGGTGAAAGGCATTTCGTCGGCATGGAATCAGATCATAAAGAATGTTGTTTTTCTGGGTTATCTGGATCGTTTTCGCAGCCTGCCGGAACGGTTTGACGGAGCTCAGGAGCTGTCGGGAGAAATGATTCATGTAGAGTTTCGGGATGTCTGGTTTCGTTATCCCGGAGCAGAAGAATATTCTCTGGAGGCTGTGAATGTGACCTTAAACAAAGGGGAAATCATGACGATTGTCGGGGAAAACGGTTCCGGCAAGACCACGTTTGTGAAGCTGCTTCTGGGGCTATACCGGCCGACCAGAGGGGAAATCCTGCTAAACGGCGTGAATATAGATAAGTTTTCGGAGGAAGCCTACCGAAATATTTTTGCGCCTGTGTTTCAGGATTACCGGTTGTTTGCCTATACCATAAGGGAGAACCTTGTGTTTGACGGGGAGTATCACAGGGAGGAAGCGGAAGCGCTTTTGGCGGAGCTGGGGCTGGATCAGAAAATCAACAGCCTGCCGGATGGCGTAGAGCAGTATGTGGGAAAGGGCTATGAGAAAAGCGGGGTGGATTTTTCGGGAGGAGAGCGTCAGAAACTTGCCATTGCAAGGGCTTTGCTGAAGGGCAGCGCCTGTGTGGTGCTGGATGAACCGACCGCGGCGCTGGACCCCATCGCCGAATCGGAGCTTTACCGGCAGATTAACGGGCTGGCAGGGGAGAAATCCTGCGTGTTTATCACGCATCGGCTGGCTGGTGTGCGCTTCAGCAGCCGGATATTGTATTTTGAAAATGGGCGTATTGCAGAACAGGGAAGCTGTCAGGAGCTTCTGGAAAAGGAAGGGAAATTTTACGAATTTTATCAGCTGCAGGCAAAGATGTATTAGAGAATTTTATGGTAACTATGAAGGTGCTGAACAGTTACATTTTATGGAGGAAAACCATGAGCATGATCGAAGTAAACGAAGTGAGCAAAGCGTTTCGGGTAAGCAGGCGTTCGGCGGGGATTCCGGGAATGCTTGCGAATTTGATTCGACCGAAATACGAGAAAAAGCAGGCGGTGAACAACATCAGCTTTTCCATTGAAGAGGGCGAAATGGTAGGATTTATCGGCCCCAACGGCGCGGGAAAATCCACCACCATAAAAATGCTTTCCGGCATCCTCTATCCCGACACCGGAAACGTGCGGGTAAACGGATATATTCCCTACAGACAGCGCAAAACCTACGTGGGCAGCATCGGGGTCGTGTTCGGGCAGAAGTCTCAGCTGCAGTGGGATCTTCCGGTCATTGACAGCTTCGAGCTGTTAAAGGCTATCTACCGCATCCCGGAGGAGGTCTATCAGAGCAATTTGAAGCGCTTTGTGGATATGCTGGACATGTCCGGCTTCGTGAACCAGCCGGTTCGCCAGCTCTCTCTGGGGCAGCGGATGCGGGCGGATATCGTCGCGGCGCTTCTGCATTCCCCCAAAATCGTTTTCTTTGACGAACCTACCATAGGCGTCGATGTCGTCGGAAAGGAAACCATCCGGAATTTCCTCTGTGAGCTCAACGCCAGAGACAGGGTTACCATGCTGTTTACCACGCATGACATGCAGGATATCGAGAAAACCTGTAAACGGCTGATTATTATTGACAAAGGCTCTAAGGTATATGACGGCCTCCTCTCCGGTATTCGCAGCGCTTACGGGACGACCAGGCAGTTGGACGTGGAGTTTTCCGGAGACTGCACAGTGGCTCCGATTGAGCACGTGGAAATCAGGGAGCTTGACGCGCCGGGCGGGCGGAAAAAACGCTTCCTGTTCGAGAGCAGGGAGGTTGCGATCGACGCCCTGATGAGCTCTCTGCTGG
>CAZNQZ010000032.1:12009-13041 GCA_964575245.1 uncultured Lachnobacterium sp.
CAATTATGCAATCCGGGATCTCAGTGTTTCCGAGCCTGAAATCGAAGGGCTGATCCGAAAAATATACAGCGGGGAGGTAATGCGATGACAATCCTTAGTCCCTATCTGGCCTTTGCCAGAAAAAGCTTCCTCGGTCGGAGCGCGTACCGCTTTGACCATATCATGGGAATCCTAAATACCGTCATCCGCATTTTTATTTATTGGGAGATTTACCGGGCGCTCTACGGAGGGCGGAGCGAGGTTGACGGGATTACCCTCACAATGGTCACTACAAATTTTGTTTTATCGATGGGGCTGAACGCGGTGTTTTTTGTCAACGACTACTACCTTCCGAGCCGCATTCAAAGCGGGAGCATTGCGACCGAGCTGCTGCTTCCGGTAAGCGTCCACGGAAGAATGCTGGCGGACAATCTGGGGAATGCCCTGTTTCAACTGATGTTTCACTTTGTCCCCGCGGTGGCAGTCTCCGTACTCGTCGTTGGAATTGCGGCGCCGGCGGGGCCGTGGATGCTGCTTTTGTTCCTCCTTAGCGCCCTGTTGGGGTATGGTGTTTTGTGGACCATCAGCTTTGTGGCGCAGATGCTTTCCTTTTGGCTGATTAACATATGGAGTATCGTGACGATCAAGAATGCTTTTATTAACGTGCTTTCCGGTTCTATGATACCGCTCTGGTTTATGCCGGACTGGATGCAGGGAGTCATTCGTTTTACGCCCTTTTCCTCCATCTTTTTTCTGCCGGTGCAGATTTATCTGGGGCAGCTGTCCCTCCCGGAAATTCTGCGAAGCTTTCTGGTTCAGCTAATTTGGATTGCCGTTTTATTTTCCATCGGGATGCTCCTCTGGAAAAAAGGACAGAAAAAACTCGTGGTACAGGGAGGCTGACAGACAATGAAAAACGATACCATACATCTTGCATGGGTCTATACCCGAACGGTTATGAAATCCTGGTTTCAATACAGCGTGGATGCAGTTCTGCGCTCCCTTGCGGTATTTTTGAGAGAGGCCGTCGGGATTGTCGTGATATATTTTTCC
>CAZNQZ010000033.1:0-13016 GCA_964575245.1 uncultured Lachnobacterium sp.
AACATTATACTCCATTTTCGGAATAATATCAATCTTATAGGAATAATATTCTCCTGATTTCGGAACAAAAAAAGACTCGAAAGTACATATCTGTTTCCGAATCTTGATTACTACTTTTATTTTGTACTCACCGCCATAGGGGACTATCCCTATCGCAGAGCGGACGGCGTATGCGTGGTTCCTATTGGGTGTTTCGGGTTATAACCTGCCGCGTTGAAAAGCACGCATATACCTCACATTGCTTTTTATCCTCTACTTTATTTGTACATAATCTTATATCACGATTAACTCCTTAATTCAATCTATAGAAATAAAATATAGTCGTTGACATACTTTATTAGGCATGATATGCTTTCACAAAAGCTGGAAACCTGTAGTGAAGAAAGCAATAATTAGGCAATTACATAATACAAGTGATCCAAATGTAAGGCAGTTTAGCCTTTAGGAGGGAATATATATGAAGATAAAAAAAATATGCTCTATCTGTGTTCTGTCGGGACTGCTTTTATTTACTTTCGGCTGTGGACAGAAAAACACAGAAGATACATCGGATACAGACACGAATCTTTCCGGCACAAACACGAATACACCGGATAAAGAGGTGAGTGCTCCCGCCCCAAAAAGCGGGCTGGAATTGACGGACGGAAGCGTCTTCTCCGGCACATTTGACAAAAGCCGGGAACTTCTGCAGCTCTCCTGCAGAGAAGAAAACAATGAAAAAGCGATCTACATAAATGGACAAAAACAGCTTTCCGTGGCTAAGGACAAGACCATAAAGCTCTATGATCTTGTGGCGGAGGATGCCTATCTGGAACTGGTGGTTGCAGAAGATTCCGAGCGAGTGGATTTATCGCCTTATAAAACGGATTATCTGCACGTAAATGTTTACCGCATTTTACCGGAAGGACTCTCGGAGCTTAAACTGTTCCCGCAGAGACCGGATAATTCCTTTTGGATCGGCGACTGGAACGACCTCTCTTTTCAAAATCGCTTTGTGCAGCTCCGCTTTGATGGGTCAGACACCGGCGGAATATACCAGTTGACTCCGGATGGCTATCTGATTTATTCCAGCGAACAGCAGACAATCCTTCATGTGGGAGATCAAACAGTATGTGTCCCGGAACAGTATGTTGCCGTTTACAAGGACGGAGGGCTCGGAATTGCATTTGAACCAGTATATTCGCTTGCAAGCAGTGTACATTACAATATATACCGCAGCACAGACGGCGGAAACACGTGGAATCTGATTGTAGAGGATTTCATCAAGGAAGTAGCTGACATGAATTACATGTCAATTCCTGACGAAAACACCGTTTACACCTTTTGGGGCATCAGCGGTGTGACAGAAAAAAAACGCATCCTTGTATCAGAGGATGCGGGAATGACCTGGCATGACGCCGCGGATACCGAACGGTAACGATTTAGCCCTCGGGTTCGCGGGCGGAAAGGCGATTCACTTGACATCTATACCGGATTAACGTATAGTATTAAAAACAATCGCAATCGATCGCAGGATAACGGAACGGGGTGATGCCAAAAAATGAATAGCCATTTGTTTGAAATGTTTAAGGAACGTGAGCAGAAAGTGCTGACATTACTTCTGTCCGCCGGGTTTCCCTGCGAGGCGATCGGAATCTTTGGGAGCTGGGCACGTAAGGAAAGCACGGGAACAAGTGATATCGACTTTTTCGTGATAGGGCAAAAACCAGAGCGCGCCCAAAGAGGAAGCATCCGCTCCGATGCAGCAGAATTGGGCGCAGATGTTGTTTTTGTTTCGGATGACTTTTTCCGAAATGATCCGGGTCTGTTTGCGCAAAATCTTCGACGGGATGCTGTGTTTCTGACGGGAGGAGAGAAGTATGAAAAACAGTTACTATGAAATTGCCATAGATGATTTGCACTATGCCGAGGACTCCTTTCCCCTGGGATATTACAATCAGGTATCCGCACAATTCATGCAGGCATCGGACAAGGCCTTGAAATCGGTGTTGGAGCTGGT
Source organism: uncultured Lachnobacterium sp. (assembly GCA_964575245.1). Lineage (GTDB taxonomy): Bacteria > Bacillota > Clostridia > Lachnospirales > Lachnospiraceae > Roseburia. Next base: position 2,000 of record CAZNQZ010000033.1, read on the forward strand.
TGATACCGGAATTGAATCCCTGTTAAAATCTCATAGTCTAAAGAGCATTTATTATCGCATTCACAAAATCCAGGAATCCTTTGTTTTAAATGATAAAGATCTCAGCTATCTGACCGACTTCTATTTTGACGCGAGATATCCCGGCGACAGTTACCTGGAGGTCACAAAAGAACAATGTCTGGAGTGTGCGAAAATTGCCTATGATGTTTTGGATTGTGTGAACCAATTCCGCGAAAAAGAGCAGCTGCCAGTGTATGATATTTCACGCAAAGAGTTCCTTAGCAGCCAATTGTCATGAATCGGCGGATTCCAAATGGGATCAAACGTTAAATATGGGAGATTTTTATGAAGAAAAAATACATCTTGTGTGTCATTCCAATATCGATCTTACTAATTGCGACCGTATGGTGTTTAATAATAAACTTCCGGCCTAAGCAGAAGGAATCTCCCATTCAGAAAATTGGAGAGTCCCCCTGCGCCAAATTTGAGTGCCGCAACTCAAAGGAGGACGGCATTTTAATCAGCTCGGAAATCTTTTTATTGTCGAACACCTTTTCATCACTCGATCTCGTGGAGAGTGAAATCCCTGTTACCGATTGGCTCTACCGGATCACGTTCAATTGCGCAGAGCTGTTTCAGAATAACAGGGATAATGAGATTGTTGTGCTGATCGGAGACAACGCCATGTCCATCGACGGGAAGAGCTATTGCACCCCTGAGGATGTCCCTTTTAAGAGCGTAGTTGAGCTATTTGACTCAAAGTACAAATATTTTGCGAATTCCTACACGGACGACGAAGATTAAGGAAAGGTTCGCGGGCGGTAAAAAGAGTCTGGCGTTCTATTTCTTTTTCTTAACGATCAATGCGATCACTGCCGCCGTGAGAACGGCAGCCGCCGATACCACGGCAATGATGAGCGTCGGCGCTGCCGTTGCGCTTGACACGCTAAAGATCGCTTTACCGTCAAAAATCAGCGGCTCCTCAACAATAAGATAGCTTCCGTTTACGGTAAAATCGACTGGTTTCCAGGCGCCGTTTATGTACTGCATCAGCTTCGGATTTTCTCCCGTGTTCAAAAAGCGCAAAGAAACCGGCCCTGCAGCTTCCAGCGTGACGATTCGAAGCTCGCCCCCGGCGGGCGCGAACACGCTGCTGCTTTCTGTTTCAACAAGAACCGCAGAGGAATCATCAAATTCCCCGTCCGCCAGCACCAGCGGAAGACCGCTCTCACTCGCTTTCTCACTCGCAATTAATGAAATGTGTTTGAAATACTCCGCGTGCAGCACACGCGAAAACGTTATATGATCAAAGTCAAATTCCTCCCACCTGGCATAATATCCGCTCTTCTGCGGAATATCGGGTATATCGGAAGGCTTCAGCGAGCCGCCATAGGGCACGGCCACCCTCGCAAGGGTTTTCCCTTCCGAGATAAATTCCACCACAATTTCTGCAAAATCCCCCGTCTTTTTGGCAAACTCCGCATAGCTGACGGGCTCTGCCATTCCCGAATAGCTCACACGGTCAATGCCGGCAATGCCTCTGTCCACAAAGAAATTGTTTGAGATTTCCGTGTTTTCCTTTGAGAAATCGACATAGCCCAAAACAGCGCCCGCCCTCTCGGAAAAGTCAGTGATATCCACAATGGACAGGCAGTCCGTGATAATTCCGCCCTCCCCTGCGATGCCGCCGATACGCTCCCTGCCCGACAGCGAGACCTTGGCGTAGCAGCCGCGCACCTTTGCCGTCGAATAACCCGCAATGCCGCCGATATAGCTGCCGTCCGTCGACGCGACCGTCCCGCTTGAGCGTGAAGCCCTGACAAGCCCCATATCCATTCTTCCGACAATACCGCCGCAGTAGTTCTTTTTCGCATGGATTTCGCCGAGGTTTTCACAGTTGTCAATGACATCCATCACATGATAGCTGAAATTCGCAGAGCGGTCACCGTTTTGTATGATGTCGTCCTCGGGATCGAGGTCAAATTCGATGGCCATAGCCCCTGTAATTCCTCCGACATTCACATCGCCCTCCACCATACCGCTGTTTTTGCAGCCGACAGCGCTGCCCTGACGGCTGTCCGTGCCGCGCTCGGAAATATCCTCCGAAAAGCCGCGGGTCTCCTCGTCCTCCGAGAGCAGATCCCGGTAGGTATCCCTGAAAATATCGGCAATTGCCTGCAGATGCCCCCGGATATTCTCAACATCGTCCATGAGCACTGTCCCCTGCGCGTCCGCCCTGTTTCCGATTCTTGACAGCGTAGTTATCATCGCCGACATATTCGCGGCAAGGGAATCGGCGGCGCTTGTAAACGATTCATCCAGCGCGGGAAAGCGCACCTCGGGCTTTTCCGAGAGCGTTTCGGCGACGTCCTCTATCTGCTCCACGGCTTCGGAAAGACTTTCGCTTGCTCCGGACAGGATATTGGCCGCATCCCCCGCAGCGGAGGATGCAGCGGTCAGCGCATCCATCGCTTTTCCGAGCGCCTCCGCAGCCCTGTCAAAATCGTCGCCCGCGTTTTGGATATCTCCGACAGCGCCGGCTATGCCCTCGACAGCGCTCACAAGCTGATCCATCGCGAGAGTCAGCCCGGAGGCGTCTATTTTGTCAAGGATATTTCCAAGCTCCCGGTTGACATCCGCGAGACGATCCGACATATTTGAGATGGAATTTGCAAGCGCATCCATTTGCGCCAAAGCCTGATTCAGCGTATCCTTTGGTACGCTCGATCCCGTGATCCGGTTCAGCGCATCCGAAATATCTTTTGTGACGGCGGAGGCGCGTTCCAGTGCGCGTTCCAGCTGCCGCGCTGCCGTTTGAAGCTCATCCATCGCCTCTTTCATTTGATCGGGATCTACCGCCGCGCTCAGATGATCGGCGGCTGTCTGCAGCTCATCTGCTGCTTTTTCAAGCTCTTCGGCCGCCCCGGCAAGAGCGTCTTCGTCGGGGATTCCTCCGCCCCTCACAGCCTCCGCAAGCTTTGCCGCAGCACGACCGAGTGATTTTGAGGCATCAAGAAAAGCCGACAATGCCTCGTCCATCTCGCCGGAATCTATTGCCGCAGCGATATCGCCTGTCGCGGCGCTCACATCCGCGAGCGCTGCCAGTACATCCGCAAAGCTGTCCGACAGCGCCGAAACGCTGGTGCGCAGCGCCTGCCAATCCGGGCCGTTGAGCCATTCCGACATCCCGGAAAACGCATCATCGAGCCTGCCCACCGCGTCGGATACCCGCTTCAGCTCATCCGTCAAACCGTTAAACGAGCTCAGAATATTTTTGAGAGATCGCTTGGTCTCTTCGGGATCGCCGAGGGATCTTTTCATTTCGCGCAGGGAATTACCGATATCCCGCAGGGACGACTCGATTTTCGGCAGCCCATTATCAATGTCTTTCAGAGCGTCCCGCGCGGCATCCACGGCGTCACCGCTGTATTCCCCCGCCTCCTCCAGATCAGAGAGCGCTTCCGCACATTTATCGGAAAACTGTCCGAACTGAACCACTGCCTCATCGAGGGCGGTAAACGCGGGGATGGCACCGTCCAGTGCGAGATCCCCACGGGCAAGCAGCTCATTGATGCCGTCGGAATACCCGTTAAACACCGCTTCGGTGCGGTCGGCAATCTCGTCCGCGTTCTTCTGCGCGGCGTTCATCTGCGCAGTGAGGGTCTGGATATCGGAATTCAATCTGCCTCCGCCCGCCCGCGCGTCCGACATCAGCCGGTCAACACTCTCGGACAGCTGCTTCATTTCATGGTCAAGCCGCTGCGCGCTGTCCTCCGAAAACTCAATGCTTCGATAAGGCTCCATCTGCCCTGCTATGCCGCCTACATCCTTGCGCCCGTATACATGCCCCGTATTCTCACCGAACAGCAGCGTGCCGCACTGCCGTCCGACCAGGCCGCCGATGTTATAGCCCGTGTGCTGATATCCGACCGTGCCGGAATTGGAGCAGCGCTGTATCATTCCCGAGGAATAGCCCGCTATGCCGCCGATATCGGATTTTCCGATGACCTTTTCCGATGTGATATTCTCAAGATCGAGATCCTCTGCGCTTATGGAGGCTTCGTCGTAAACCGTATTGATATTGCCGCTGTTTGTACAGTCGAGGATCACGCCAAAATTGCGCCCGGCGATCCCGCCCGCATAGCTCTCCGCAGAGACCGACGCAGAGGATTTGCACCCGCTGATCACGCCTGTTTCCCCGTTTACGCCTGCAATTCCGCCCACGGCGCTGTTTCCGGAAACGACGCCGCGAAACTCGCAGGAGGCAATCGTGCCTCTGTTGCTGCCGACAATCCCGCCCAGCGTATCTCCCGAACCGCCCGGCGTAACGGCCGCGGTAACGGTGAGATTTTTGATGACCGCGCTGCGCTCGGCGTGACGGAACAGGCCGATTTCCGAAGCGCTCCCGTGAACGGAAAATCCCGACACTGTATGTCCGCCGCCGTCAAACGTACCGCAGAAAATCGGCACGCCGAAGAAATCCCTGCCGCTTAGGCTGATATCGGCGTCGAGAGAGACATTGAGACCCTTACTGTAGCTGTCTATACGGCAGTTCTCGGCAAATGCGAGAAACTCATCCGCATCGGAAATGGATATTGTGCGCCGTCCGCCGTTGTCCGCGAACACCTGAACCGCTGTGCTCCCAATCTGCGTGGAGGCGACAATGACCGCCGTCAAAATGAATACGATTTTATGAAAGAGTTTCTTCATCGTCAAAAATCCTCCGTTTCTTCATCCTTATCTTCCGTCCCGAACGACCCGGCAATCCTCTTGTCCACCCGTTCTCGCAGCGCCGCCGCGTCCGCGCTGTCAAGCTGCGCGCTGACTTCGCCGCGAATGACGCCGCTGATTTCCGCGTCCACAATACCGCTGATATAGCCCCTCACGCGCCCGTTCACGCGGATAAAGCCCGCACCGTGCTGTATCCGGTCAATTTTTTTGATCGTAAACGATGTTTTTTAGATGATCGTGTCGCCCATCAGAATAATCTGAGGAAGCACGCACATAACGAGCCCGATTGAAATCAGCGTGCCGCGCCCAAGGCATTCCCCGACGGCGGAAATCGCCACATCCGAAGACATGAAGCCAATCAAAAGCCCTGCCACGGAGAGAATGAGCCCCGAGGTTATAATAGTTGGAAATGCCTGGTTGAGCGTCTCCACGATCGCTTCCTTCGGCGTCATTTCCCGCTTTAACTCGGAATACCGGCTGGAGATGACGATTGCGTAGTCAATATTCGCCCCCATCTGAATCGAACTCACGATGAGATAGCTCAAAAAGAATATGTTGGTGTCCTGAATGGCAGGCACAGAAAAGTTGATCCAGATTGCACCCTCAATGATCGCCATCAGAAGCACCGGAAGCCCTGCGGACTTGAACGTGAACACAAGGATCACCAGCACGAACAGCGCGGAGAGAATGCTGATCATCAGATTGTCGTCCGCAAAGGAGCTCGATAAATCCATATCGCTTGTGGAGTCCCCAACGATGAAGGAGTTGTCGGCGGGGTAGTATTTGTACATGATCTCATGAAACTCCTCAAGCTTTTGAAAGGTCTGTTCGCCCTCCATGGGAAGGTTCGTCCTGACAAGAAGACGGCTGTATTCGTCCGTTTTCAACTGCAGTTTCGCATCGACGAGCTTTTCGTTCAGTTCCTCCACCATATCGTCCATTTCACCGTCAAGCTTGATCACCCCCGCCTGTTTTTGCTTATAGACATAGTCGAACATATCGATAAGCGGCACGCCGTAGCTCGAAATATTGCCCATCAGCTTTCCGTAGTCCTCCTGATCGACGGCGTAGGCGGAATACAGCATAGAGATCACCTCAACGTCCATATCGATGAGCTCCGCGAACTGCCGCGGCGTGAGTGCATCGGTGAGGTAATAGCCGTCCATCGCCTCGGTGTTGGCAAGCCCCTGCGTGGAATTCACGGCGGGGTCGGCGGCGAGCTCTAACAGCAGCTTCTGCTCGGAAACATAATCGCCCGACGGCACAATCAGGACGACGAGATTGTCTACACTGAAATTTTTGCGTATTTTCTCGTCGGCAATCTGCGCCTCATTCTTTTTGTATGTGCTGCCCGAAGCATAGTCGTATACGTAATTGCAATGGTTCGAGAAGAGGAAGGCCGCAATCAGCACCACCGCAAAGACAGGTGGCACAACAAATCGGGTTTTCACGTCCATTTTGCCGACGCCCGTGATATTTGGAACAAAGTTTCTGTGATGCGTCCGGTCGATCAGTCCTGAGAACGACATCAAAAGTCCCGGCATAAGGATAAACACGGAGAGAATGCTGAAAAAGATCGCTTTGATCAACACCACTCCAAGGTCAAGCCCCAGCTGAAACTGCATAAACATCATGGCGACCAGTCCCGACACGGTGGTAAGGCAGCTTGAGGAGATCTCGGGAATTGCCTTGCTGAGCGCGATGATCACCGCCATGCGCGCGTCGTGCACGGCGCGCTCCTCGGTATAGCGGTTGCAGAGGATGATTGCGTAGTCGATCGCCAGCGCGAGCTGCAGCACCACGGCGATGGAGTTTGACACAAAGGATATCTCGCCCAGAAGGAAATTCGTCCCCATATTTAAAAGCGCCGCCATGCCGAAGGTCATCAGCATAACCGGAACTTCCATATAGGTTTTCGACGTGAACAACAAAACGGCAATAATGATCACAAGCACAATTGCGACTACCGTCTGCATTTCAGCGGCAATGCTGTCCGCCTGATTGGAGCCGACTTCGCTGGATATGTAAGTGTCATAGGGCTCCAATAGACGTTTCAGCTCGTTCATCGCATTCTTGGCGATCTCGTCCTCCGCCTCGCCTTTAAAGGTAACGGAGATCATGGCCGCTCCGTCGCGGTAATGCGCGTCTGTCTGGTCAATGACAGCCTCCGAGACGCCCGCAACCCCGCGCATGCGCTCCGCCAGCTGTTCGGCGGTATCGTAGGCAACATTGTCCACCATAATATTTGCCGAGCCGTATGTGACAAACTGCTCGTTCATCAGGGAAAGCCCGCGCTTGGTCTCTGTCGTCTCCGGCAGATAGGACGTGATGTCGTTGTTTACCAGAGTCCACTGCATCCCGAAAATGCAAAAAACCGCCGCCAAAATAAAAAAGAGAAAAAATCCCTTCCTCTTATCTACGATAAATCGCGCGGCCTTCATGACAATTCCGACTTTTTCTTTTCTTTCGCTCAAAATCTTTGTTCTCCTTACTTATTTGTGATTTATTTCGATCGAACCTGAAATAGCGACAGCATAGTCTCACTCAGGCTGCCAAGTTCCATTTCGAGAAGGATTTCCACATTGCGGATAAACGCTCTGACCTTGTGCTCCAGCTCCTCGGGCGTGCGCCTGTTAAACGCGTCAAAGACGGTGTTCGCATACAACAACGCCATCTCGGCAACCTCATAAGGGTATTCCGTGCGGCAGATGCCCTGCGCAGTGCCCTCCTCAATCAGCTCTACAATAAGAGGACATACGGCAGCCAGCAGCTCCGACTGCATTTTTTGATGCATCAGCGCATTTTGCGGCTTGTGAACCTGTTCCTCGATCTCGCGCCCGATATCCCCGCTGTCCTTTACGGCGCTGAACATGGCAGTGAACCGCTGAAGCACAGGGATTTCCTTCCGTTCCACCACCGCGCGCGCCTCCGCGAATTCTCTGCCTGTGGTGCGCACGATCAGCTCATTGAGTATCTCCTCTTTCGACTTGAAATGATAGTAAAGCGTACCGCGCGAAATTCCAACTTCGCTTTGTATGTCGCTGATACTCGTGCGGTCAAAGCCTTTTTCCGTGAACAGGCGCTCCGCCGCGTCGAGAATCTCTCTTCGCCTCTCTTCGGCATCCTTGACAATGCGCATTTTTCCCTCCTTTCTGCAACAGACCGACTGGCGGTCGAATAATCAGTTCTTTTATATCACGCAATCCAAAAATTGTCAAGAGTTTTTTAAGCAGATAACTATCGACGGTATTTGACATCTCCATCACACTTATGATAGAATCGCCAAAAAGGAGGAATGAGACATGACGGAACGGGTTTATACACGAATTGATTCCATTCGGCGTCATCTGGACGACATGCTGAAAGCATGCGCAGACAAGGAGGTCAGCCGTTCAGGGTACGTACACCTGTACGGTGTGGGCCAGGCGTGTGCTCTGCTGGCATTGCGCAGAGGACATGAGCTGCAGCACTGGCTGCGCAACCCATTAGAGGATTATTTCTTTGAAAAATCCAGAATCCCCGGACTGATAGAAGAATTAGGTTTCTCCTGCCTGTAAACCCCTCCATATTGCCTGATTATTTTAAGAAGGAATAGAGAAAAATTCTATGATTTTGAAACCAAACAAGAATTTTCGGGCGGCTCTTGCTGCGCTTTGTCTGTTTTACCTTGCCGGATGCGGCGGGGACGGACAGAATATCCTACCGTCACAGACCGACGCCCCGCCGCACAGCCAGAGTCAGGCCGATACCAATCTCAACATCCAGAGTCAGGCTGCTCCCAACTCCCGGACCGACAGCGAGAGCCAGGCCGAACCCGCCCACTCACTGATCAATCCCGCGGGCATGACCGTACAGGAGCGCATTCTGCCACCGGAGGGCTACAGCCGGACCCCTGCAGAGACCGGAAGCCTGACCGGATTTCTGCGGAACTATGCGCTCAAGGAGGACGGGAGTCCCGTTCTCCTCTATGACGGCAGGCAAAAGGGCAATCAGACCGCGCATCAGGCTGTGTTCGCGCTGCCGCTTGAGGAGCGGGATTTACAGCAATGCGCGGACTCGGTGATGCGCGTCTATGCGGAATACTACTTCCAGACCGGACAGCCGGAGAAGATTGCTTTTCATTTTACCAACGGATTCCTGGCGGAATATACCCGCTGGCGTGCCGGAGAGCGGATTTCCGTGAACGGCAATCAGGTGCAGTGGACGCCGGGGAGCGCCTATGACGATTCTTACGAGAACTTTGTAAAATACATGCGAACGGTCTTCTGCTATGCGGGAACCCTGTCCATGACCACGGAGTGCGAGGAGATTGCGCTTGAACAGGCGGATGTCGGAGACGTATTTTTAAAGGGCGGCTCACCGGGACATGTCGTGATGATCGTGGATGCCTGCGAGAACGAGTCGGGCAAGCGCGCCTTTCTGCTGGCACAGGGCTATATGCCGGCACAGGAGTTTCATATCCTCAAAAACCCGCTGCATGACGGAGACTGCTGGTATTACGAGGAGGAAATCGCCTACCCCCTTCGCACCCCGGAATACGTGTTTGATGAGCATAGCCTTTGCAGGCCGGACTACTGATTTTTCCCATTAAAAAGAGTACCGCAGCAAAGTCTTTCCTTCGCCGCGGTACATCCTCCCCACTTCATTGACACAGAGAGTTCTGTTTAATAATCAAATTGGTAATAATATCCTGCTTTGTTTTGGTTCGGCTCAAATGTGTCCGCCACAGCGTCAAGCAAAGCATGGGCGCGGGCAGCTTCCTCCGTGTCCGCGGCAGGATACACTTTATATATGATATAGTAACGATCATCATACGAAGAAAACTCATCCAGTTGGTAACTGATCTCCATCCTCCATCCTTTCGAATTCTCTCCAATTAACCCGTGCTCACCCTTCTCGATAATGGTATACTCCGGATCGAGCAGCTTTGCAACATTTTCCTCATACTTCGGATTCCAGTACCTCAACCAGTCAATGCGGAGCTCCACGCCCTCATACTCGGTACTCTTCCACGCGCCGAAGGTCTGCAATTCCGCCGTATCCGTCTTTGATATCCACCCTTCATCGGGCAGATAAAGGGAATAGCCTTTGCCAATATAGAGCGATGCCTCAGCCCCGGCGTCTGCTCCGCCGGACAAATGCATATGCTCCGACCGTCCCAGTTTTCCCATAGGAAAATCGAAAAATGGCTGGAAAGTACGTATCATTGCTTTCATCTGGTACAGGAAACGATCACCCTGCTTTGCTTCTTGCGGCTGTGTCCGAATGATCGCATACAAATCCTCCCATGGAGAACAAAAACCGACAAATATAGATAGAGTTGCATCTGGGTATGGCAAATCAGTACCAAAGAGACCTCCGTCATTATCTTCATAAAGCTCATAATTCGAATACTGCTCCCTTACCCATGCCCGCGCTTTGGGATAGTCTTTGCGGTCCATTTTTACAATGCGCAGCTCCGCCTCCTCTCCATCCAGGGTATTTGTCCAGATATCCGCGTGAAGCCCGCCCATAGAGCCGGACTGATAAGCCCATTCATCAGCCAGAATATAGATGGAATAGCCGTCACCGATATAGAGCGTGGATTCCGCCTTTTCCTTTTCAGCCGACAGTCCTACGCCGTTTTCGTCGCGAACGCAATCTGTGTAGTAGTGCAGCCATGCATGCTCCGACCATCTCAATGCCTCTGCGCTGGAATAGTCCGGGGCAGGCGCAGAGTCTGACTTTGTCGGCTCTGTCGGCTCTGTCCGTTCGGTCGGCTCTGTCGGCTCTGTCCGTTCGGTCGGCTCTGTCTGCTGCGTCTGTTCCGCCGGCTCTGTCGGCTCTGTCCGTTCTGTCTGATCTGCCGGCTGCGACGGCTCCGTAACTGCGGTCCCGTCTCCCACAGCCTCCCTGTGCCCGCAAGATGCCAGAAACAGCAGGGAGAGCGCTAAGAGCAGACTCCATAATCTTTTTTTCATGATAATTTTCACCTCTTTCTTATTGTTATAGAAACACTTTGATTCTGCATCACAAATGCCACATAATCATACAATTATACAATCACCTCCATCTTATCTATTAAACCAGCCTTTATTTTTATACCTGATATTATCATATTTCTAGGTTAATTTCCATATATTTCCCATATCTATGAGAAAGCATGGTCGAATTTCTCTTATGCAAGAGACCTGGACGGCCTGCTTTGGGCAGCCTTGGGCGTCTGTCCCATATGTTGGCGCAGCCGGACGTCTCCGAGGAAGACAAGAATACCGCCGTCGATGCGTATATTATGGATGGACAGGAG
>CAZNQZ010000034.1:0-12821 GCA_964575245.1 uncultured Lachnobacterium sp.
CGGTCAACATCGTCAATGTCATAGACATTGACCGTAACGCCTGAAACTGCCGTCCGTATTTTCTCCGCCGTGGCAAGCGTCCGCTCAAAAAAAGCATCCTTTTTATTAAAGACCGTCAACTCACGCACTCCGTCCAGGGCGCTCTGCACCTGCATGGCAGTGGCAGCTCCGCCGCCGCCCGCGATAACCATCTTTTTACCGGACACCTCAACACCGTGATCCTTCAAATTGTTGACAAAGCCCTCGCCGTCTGTCATGTAGCCGACGAGCCGTCCGTCCTCGTTCACAATCGTATTCACCGCTCCGATAATCTGCGCTGCCGGTGAGAGCTCGTCCATATATTTTGCCGCTTCCACCTTATCCGGCATCGTCACGTTACAGCCCCGCATGTGAAACAGGCGCATTGCAGCGATGGCATCCTTCACCTCATGCTCCCTGATGTCGATCGCCACATAGACATAGTCCAGCCCCAGACGCCGAAAACTGTAATTGTACATGGCGGGAGAGCCGGAATGCCCGACCGGTGAGCCAAACAGCGCCAGCAGGCCGGTGTGTCCCGATATTCTTTCTTCCATAATCCGTTCATCACTCCTTTCTGCCGCAGACCGCAAGGCAGTTTTTTGCAGACACAGTGTATCACAAAAAGCGCAGCAGCTCAAGAGGGCGGTCAATCAGTGTCTCAGCCCCGTGCTCCAACAAAAAGGCCCGGTCCCGAAAGCCCCACGTCACACTGACACAGGTAATTCCCGCATTCGCCGCCGTCTCCAGATCTACATCGGAATCGCCCACATAGATCGCGTTTTCTTTTGTACAGCCGAGTTCCTTCAGCGCAAGTTCTACCATGTCCGGCGCCGGCTTGCGCAAGACCCCCTCCCGCTCGCCCACCGCAACGGCCACATAGTCCGAAAAGAATCTGCGGCTCAGCTCCTTAACCGCAAAATCAACCTTGTTGGAAACGATAGCCACCGGCACCTTTCGGGCCTTGAGCTCCATGAGCAGATGCATGATATTCTCATAGGGCTCAGTATGATCGCTGCAATGCTCCCTGTAATACTCCCTGAAAAAAGCAAGCAGCTCCTCAAACTCCGGGTTCTCCTCCCCCTGCGGTACAGCCCTGCGCATGAGATTGCGGATTCCGTTCCCCACATACTGGCGCACCTGCTCAAGCGTACAGCAAGGAAGCTCCCTCGAGGCGAGCGCCGCATTGACCGCCTCCTTCAAATCCTCCAAAGTATTCAAAAGGGTTCCATCCAAATCAAATATTACAGCGCGTTGTTCGCATTCTTCAATCAAAATATAATTTTCTTCAAACTGTTTTTTTCTCATAATATAGGCATCTTCCATCTGTCCGGTACGACTCACCAGATAATCTCCCTCCCTGCCCAACTGATAGGGGTCCTCCCGGTCCTTAAAAAACAGCTTGACTTTGCGCTCCAGCTGCCTCGCATAGACCGGGTGGCTCTTCTTCGGAATACATACCCGCGCGTAGCGCGAGAGCAGGTTCACCCGCCCGGATTTGCTCTTCTTGACCGTGGGGCGGTATTCCGTCGCGCCCAGATAGAACTTCCAGTCCTCATAAAAACGGTAGTTCTCCTTGAACTCCTCCTCCGGGCAGCGATACACCGCCCCGTTTGTTCCAATAGTCAGAATCGTATTCTCCTGCACCACAAGCTCCATATCACCCCGGATGGAGCGGATCGTAATCGGCGTCCCCACAGGCGCGAGCTCCGTCGCCCGCACATAACCCCACGGGGAGGGTTTTTTGAGACAGCGCTGCAGACCTGTCTCATCCATGCGGCTCTCCTGTACATAAATCATATCCGTGTTGCTCAGATAGTCTGTGATCCTCTTTTCCAGCACCGCCTTGATTCCGGACGGGGTCGGCTGCTCATTCTGACCCTTGTAGTCCAGCTCCATCCGCGGCATATAGCGGAGCTCCTCGCAGAAACGCAGATACTCTTCCTTCATCAGCTCCATCTGAATCAGGCCGCCCGCCTTCAGAAAGTGCCCGCCGCCAGTCCCGATTCCGCGGCACAGCTCCTCGACGAGCTCACTCGCCTTAACCTCGCGGATACAGCTGCGGACGGACAGCTTGATGCCATCCGGCTGCTGATTGAAGACGACGCAGATATCCACAGCATCCACCTCGAGCACAAGGTCACTGATAATGCCCAGCACATTGGGGTCGCAGGCTCCCGCTTTCACAATGGCTGCGCGGAACTCGTCGAGATAGTCGCTGTTCAAAAGCGCCGCCCCTGTTACCTCCAGCTCCTCCAGCGACAAATTCATATTGCGGTATTTCGTCATGAGGGCAGGATCAAACTTGGCGTCGTCCCGCAGATCCTTATCCAGCGGGTGCACAATCTCCGTAAAGCTGTTCGTGTCGGTATAGAGTCCGTAATACAGCGCCGTCGCAAGCTCCCTGTCACTGTCTACATCGTAGTTCTCATCCTTCAAAAGCTTCCAGAGCAAGGTCGAACACGCGCCCAGATTCGTCTGCACCACCGAGAGCTTTGGCAGCTTTGTGCTCACGCGGTGATGGTCGATCACAGCCACATGCTTTGCAGGAAACTGCTCCACATTGCCGCCGGTGTACTGACAGTCCACTGTCACAAGAAGCTCCGGCGCATCAAGCCGCTCTGCATGCGTGATCGGTATTCCCAGATCATTCACCATCATAACCAGATTACTCTTCCGGATATGGCTGACGCCTCCATAGATCAGGGCCGGCTGTTTCCCCATACTGGTCAGATAACGGTACAACGCAAAACCACTGGCCAGCGTGTCCGCATCCGGGTTATCATGACACTGAATCACAATATTGTCATACGCCAACAAATCTTTCAACCTCACACTCACATGCCTCCATCTCAAATTTATTATCCCATCTGCCGCCCAAAATACACAGCACAAGAATCCCGGCCTGCTGGCCGGGATTTTCTGTTATGCTTGTACAGGTCACGATACGGTAAGGTTCTCACCGATCAGGCCAATGTGGGTTCCCTCTGAAAGTCCCCCATCCCTGTGTCCGATCAGCCATTTGTTTTTCGCCGTAATCAGCGCATCCTCACCCTTCGCGTGTGAGGTCTTGAGCTCAGTATTGGTGCCCTTCGGCAAAACCACCGAGACTAAAAATCCGCCATCACCACAGTTGCAGGGCGCATAGTGAAGTGTTGTCGCATACAATTCCACCCCGCATCCGGCCGGCACGCGGAACGCCTCCATCTTCGCTGTCTCATAGGTGAAGTCGTCGGTGATATCCTGCTGGCAGCCGAGAATCAATACCGCATCCGTCGCTGCGATATTGATCTCCGAGCTGCGGTGATACTCCACCGCGTTTAATGCGTGGTTGTTGCCAATGCAGTAGCCAACCTGCACCGGAAGCTCACCATACACCTGATCGCGCAGCACATCCGCCACCGGAAGCTTCTCCAAAGCCTCCACGGACGGCTCATACACGACGTCCTGCGGAATGGGAACCTTCTTCAGCTCCGCAACCAGCTCCGTAAAATCCACGCCCTTTACCACTCTCCCATACTTGCGGAATCTCTCGTCCGTCACCTCATAAACTGTCATCATTAATATTCTACCTCCGTTTTCTCACCATTTTTCACTACTTTATAAAGATCAACCCTGTTTCCGGTCAATTCTGCGCTGATCGGGTCCGGCTGCTGGCCTCCGATGGAAATACTGTACGCTCCAGGCAGGATCACACAGCCGCCGTCCTCTGTAATTGTGGCAAAATCTCTCGGCTGCAGGCAGATCTCCACCTTTTTCGTCTCACCCGGCGCAAGCTCCACATTCACAACACCCTTCAACTGATATCCGGGTGCTCCCTCCGCCGCATCCATGTGTTTGATGTACGCCTGAACACCCTCGTGGATCGGATAGTTCCCCTCATTCGACACCTCCGCCGACACGGTCACCGAATCCATCATGCCGCACTCGCTGCAGCTGACGGAGGTTTTCCCGTAGGACACCTTTGTGTAGGTCAGGCCGTAGCCGAAAGGATAGAGGATATTGGAATCCGAGTAACGGTATGTGCGGTTTTTCATACTGTAATCCTTGAAATCCGGCAGCTTATCCGCATCCCGGTAAAATGTGAGCGGCAGCTTACCACACGGAGACTGATCGCCGAACAGCACCTCCGCGATCACCTTTCCTCCACGCGCCCCCGGATACCAGGTATCCAGAATCGCCTCGATGTTCTCCTGCGCCCAGGAGAGATCAATCGCACTTCCCGCTGAGAGCAGCAATACAATCGGCTTGCCGACCTCAGCCACGCGCTCGAGCAGGTCCTCCTGCAATCCCGGGAGCCGTAATCCAAGCTTATCCCCGCTGGCATACTCGTTTCCGGCATCTCCCTCCTCGCCCTCAACCGTAGCGTCCAGCCCGAGACACATCACCACGACATCCGCCTGCTCCGCCGCAATGACCGCCTCCTCAAAGCGGTCCTTCTTCTCCGCAAGGAACTCTACCTTGTCCCTGTACAGATGGCAGCCCTCGGCGTAAAGGACGCGGATATCACTTCCCACATAGCGCTGAATTCCCTCAAGCGGCGTGATGTATTCGGAAGAGGTTCCGGTATAATTGCCGATCAGGGCATCTCTGGAGTTTGCGTTCGGCCCGATGACCGCAATCGTCTTGATCCTGCTCTTGTCGAGAGGAAGGAAACCGTCCTTGTTTTTCAGCAGCACCATACCGCGTCTCGCAGCATCCAGCGCCAGCTCCACGTGCTCCCTGCACTCCACCTTCTCGTAGGACAAATCCGCATAGGGCGACGGGTAATCCTCCATCATACCGAGGCGGATGCGCACCTCCATCAGGCGTTCGACCGCCGCGGTGATCGCCTCCTCGCTGACCAGCCCCTCGTCGTATGCCTCCTTCAGATGCAGGAAGGCAGTCCCGCAGTTTAGGTCACAGCCGTTGTTCACCGCCATCGCTGCGGACTCCTGCACCGTCTTCGTGACATTGTGATGCGTGTGGAAATCCAGAATCGCCCAGCAGTCGGAAACCACATGGCCCTCAAAGCCCCACTCGTCCCTCAGAATATCCTTCAGCAGCGTCTTGCTGCCGCAGGCCGGCTCGCCGTTGACGCGGTTGTACGCACCCATGACCGCCTCCACCTTAGCGTCCTTCACACAGCGCTTGAAGGCATACAGATAGGTGTCGTACATATCATATTTGGACACCTGCGCGTCAAACTCGTGGCGCACGGCCTCCGGCCCGCTGTGAACGGCGAAATGCTTTGCGCACGCCGCAGCCTTCAAATGCTCCGGATCATCGCCCTGCAGGCCCCTGACATACTCCACCCCAAGCTCTGCCGTCAGATAGGGGTCCTCGCCGAAGGTCTCCTGTCCTCTGCCCCATCTCGGATCTCGGAAGATATTGACATTCGGTGCCCAGAAGGTCAGGCCCTTGTAGATGCCGTGATCGCCCCTCCTGGAAAACTCATTAAACTTCGCCCGTCCCTCCGTGGAGACCACATCACCGATCTCATGCAAAAGCTGGGGATCAAAGGTCGCGCCGAGAGCGATGGACTGTGGAAACACAGTCGCCACGCCCGCTCTCGCCACTCCGTGCAGAGCCTCATTCCACCAGTTATACGCAGGAATGCCCAGGCGCTCGATTGCAGGGGAGGAATACATCATCTGGCTCATTTTCTCTTCCAGCGTCATCTTCGACACCAGCTCTTTTGCATAATTTCTCGTCTTTTCACTCATACTCCGGTATCTCCTTAATTAATTCTTGATTATATTAACTACTCAAACCCTTTGTAAATAAGGATTATTCAGCATCATAAGTCAGCCATGCGAAATCTGCGCATCCGCCGTCCTCCGCCCCGTTCGAAGAAGCGTACATGCCGACCGTACAGCCCACAAAGCCGCCTGCCTCCTCCGTCGTGTAGGCCAACAGGCTGACAGACGCCGCCATCGTGACCTGATCCCCGCACTTGAACCAGATATCCGCCTTCTGATTCTCCGCCCGCATGACGATCTCCACAAGCCCGTCGGCTCCGATCCCGGTCTCCGAGATCACCTCGTCCTCCCCGTGGATATGGGCGGTCACGGTAAAGATCCGCCCGCCGGCTCCCTTTCGGATCTCCATGCGCAGATGGTTCTCGTGGTTCTGATAGTAGACCAGCCCCGCGCTCTCCGCGTTCTTTGGCTCAAACTCCACTCCGGTGCTCACCACAAAGCAGTAATCCTTCTGCCTGATTCCCAGATAAGAGCTGTTGACCGTATCCTGAATCTGCTCTTTTCTGGCAAACAGCCGCAGGAACCCTTCCCGCGCGGTCAGCGAGCACTGCGTCTCATTTCTGGTATGGATACCCATAAGACGGTCGTCCAGCCTCTTGCCGTAAAAGTGCAGGTGATCGTGATGAGTGATCTCCTCCGTATAGCGGCAAGGCGCAAAGGGCAGCTCAAGCTCCTCCTCCAGATGCCCGATCCCGGGGCTGATCACCGGCCAGCCGTTCTCCCAGATCACCTTTGCGAGGAAGGACTCCCTCCCCATGCTGCTGTGTTTTTCGCAGGGCCGGGACGCCAGCATGATACAGTACCAGTTGCCCTTCCCGTCATCCACCAGGTCGCCGTGTCCCGCATAGATCACCGGATAATCCGCGCCGAGGTTCCTGTGGGTAAAGATCGGATTTCTCGGGCATCCCTCAAACCACTGGAACAGCTTCTTGCTCCGCGCCACGCTGATGCTGTGCTCCGGGCCGGTTCCCCCCTCCGCGTGAAGCAGATAGTAGTAGTCGTCGATCTTGTACAGATGCGGGCCCTCCGGCCAGATCACATCCTTCACGGCCCCCTTCCAGATCGCCATGCTCTCGCCGACCAGCTTCATCTGCTTTAAGTCGAGCTCCTGCACCCAGATCTCCCAGTCACCGTTGTAGCGCACACCCTCGGGATTCGGCCTCGTCCCCACATAGTAGCACTTGCCGTCCGTATCGAAGAAAAGGCTCGGATCAATGCCCGCCGCCTCCCAGCCCAGACAGTAGGGTTTGGACCAGGGTCCCTCCGGCTTCTCCGCCGTCACGATAAAATTGCCCCCGCCGCTGACGTTCGTCGTGATCATATAGTACAGGCCGTCATGATAGCGGATCGTCGGCGCAAAAATCCCCTGGGAGATCTCGCTTCCCGCCAGCGGAAGCTGCTCCTCCCGATCGAGGATGTTGCCAATCTGCTCCCAGTGCGCCAGATCCCTGCTGTGGAAGATCGGCACCCCCGGGAAATACGCAAAACTGGAATTGACCAGGTAATAGTCCTCCCCGACCCTGCAGATCGAGGGATCGGGATAAAATCCGCACAAAACCGGATTCTTTGCTGTAACCATGCTTATTTCCTCCTTAATATATATTTTCCATTATGATACCACGAATTGCTCCGCTGCAAGCAGGAACTATTTCTGGCTTTTGACCCTTGTATCATTCCACGTATCCGAAGCCGAGAATCGTGCACTGTTTCCTGTGCTCCGGGTCCTCCGCCTCAATGTGTACATGATGCTTGCCGCTCTCAGACTCATTGATAATAATCAGCGGATTGCAGTGTACCCATCCGTTCTCGAAGGGGTCTGCCGTCCGGACAAATTTGCCGTCCACCGTGACATGCGCCTTTGCCGCGCTCGGGTCTCCGGAATCCTTGAACACAAGCAGCAACGCCCGACAGGTGATATCCATGTCAAAGCAGGGCTCTATGCCCTCCGCCCCGACATACTGCCAGTTGTACGGAAACTCAGGAACCGGCGTAAGCTCGGTGTCCATCTCCACACACTGCAGTGCACGGTCCGTCCCCGTAAAACCGCCCGGCATAATATTCGCCTTGCTGTATGTATCCTTCCGGTCCATGAGCTTTACTTGCTCAAACGCGCTGCCGATAACCGCCGCCTGCCCGAGCAGCATTTCCGTGCTCTGCTCCGGCGCAGCCGTCCCCGCCTGCTCCGCCTGATCAAAAAGCGCCGCGAGACAATCCGCCATAATCGTGTGCCCCGCATTGGTCGGATGATACAGATCGTAGAAGAACTGATTTTTTGAGAGAACCCTGCCCTCCTCCGCCTTCCTGTAAAACTGCGGCGTAACCGCATTCTTAATGCTGACCATCGGCAGATTGTAGTGATCGCCGATCGGAATCAAACGCTCCTGCAGATTTCCGTCATCCGCAAACACGGCGAACAGCAGGATCACCGCAGGCCTGTTCGGAAGCTTGAGCGCTTTGCGCACCAGACTCTCATAGCATACACCGTTCGTCTCATCCCCATAGTCATTGACTGCGAACTCCACAACAATAACGTCCGGCTCCACTGTGTGATCCCTCAAAACATCCCGGTCAAAGCGGATCATGCCGAGCTCGGACGGTGTGCCGCCGACGCCCGCCTTGATCAGCCTGACATCTCCTCCGGCAGCAAATTTCTCCTTGAAAAGCCTGCAGGATTTTATGGCATAGCTCTCCCTGTGAATCGGCGTAGCGCCCGCCCCCTGCGTGATTGAGCCTCCAATGTACGCCAGGGTGACATCCTCCCCGACCCTCGCCTTCGCAATCGCGCGCTTCAGCCTCGCAAAGTCTCCCTGTGCAAACAGCGAATTTTTGACCATGGCATTGTAGCCTTCCGAATAAAACGCGATCTTCTCCTCTTCCTGAACCTCCGGCGCCGTGTAACCGTCGTTCAGGAAAAAGCGGACGCTGAGTTTTGCCGACAATTCCGCCTTGTCCATGACAACCCTGATCTGCCCCGGAACATTGTCATCCTCCGTCCACTTATGGTCTGCCAGATAGAGCCTGTGCTCCGCTCCGTCACCCTTCAAACGCAAAACAAAATTAGAACCGCCGCCGTAGGCGTCGTTTTTCCCATACATCTGAAAAATAAATTCTGCTTCCTCCGCCGGATTTTCCATCTCCAGCGACACGCCGATACTGTGAACCAGCTTACGAAAGCCCTCCACGCTCGCTAACAGATCAAGCATGGACTCGTCCGTAATTCCCCCGGTCATCCGCGCGCTGCTTATCATGCGTCCATTGTCCTGATACAGGAACTGGACGCCCCGTCCGTCCTCTGTCTGATTGCCGCCAAAGATATCCTTACCCCGGATTATGTAAAATGACGGCCGCTGCTTCTCCGGGTCCCTCGGTGCTGCCGGATTTCCCATTCTTCATCCCCCCTCAACTCAACTCAAACCCTCTCAGGCTCCCGTTTCCACTGCCGCGATGCGTCAGATAAACCGGCCACACGCCATCCGGGATCGCAATGTCGGCCTCAAAGCGCTTCCATATATTGGAAGATTCGATCGGAATCTCCGCAACCACATCGCCATCCCACGCAAGGCGAACTTCAAACTTGCCGTAAATGTAGCCTCTGGTCCAGATCGCAATCCGGCTGATCCCCTCGCACTTAAAATATTTAAATCCGGCGGTTGCGGTGTTTTGGATGTTGCCGATGTATCCGGTCTCCTCGTCGCCGTCCCTTCCGTCCTGCATAATCTTCGGGAACGCCCCGCCCCCTGCGTACATGGAAGGCGTGTCCGTAAATAAATGGCAGGCGATATAGCCGGGATGCTCTCCTCTGGCCTCAAGCGGCCCTCCGTTCAGCCCGCAGGACGTGATCTCGGCCTGCAAAAACAGCCCGTCCGCACCGCGCTTTAGCTCCTCCGCGCAGCCCTGCCTGCTGTACCAGGAGCCGTTGGTCTGGCGGTGATAAAATATGTACCACTTGTCCCTGATTTCAACTATACTGCCGTGATTATTGCCGCCGTATGCCATAATCCGGTCTTTGGGCTTGTAGGAGTCAATGTGCAGGTCGCAGTTGCTCACGAGCACTCCCGCGTACCGAAACCCCTCCGTCGGTTTGTCGCTGACCGCGTAACACAGCTCATGCATCACTTCCGAGGAGTAGATGAAAAAATAGCGTCCGTCAACCTTGCGGATGGACGGGGCCTCAAAAAACGCATGGCCGACGAACTCCGTTCCGCCGCTGTACTCACAGCCCGGCACTACAATAACCGGGGCCTGCCGGATCGTCAGCATGTCTTTCTCCAGAACGGTCGCCATCGCTCCGCTTCTGGACTTGTCCCCTCTCCCGCAAAATCCGGTGTACAGATACGTGGTATCCCCCTCTGTGAGAACTCCCGGATCAAACTGCGGCTCATCGCCCGGCTTATCCCCGAGCCGGACGCCGTCCGGATAATGCACATAGCCGTAAAACTGATAATGTCCCGCGGGCGTGTCACAAACTGCAACCGACACGACGGAAACCTTGTCCAGCACATAGTAAAGATAGTATCTGCCGTCCGGCCCCACCGTGACATCCGGCGCGTAGAGACACATCGAACCGTCCCTGTTGAACGGGTCTGCGGTCTTCTCGTAGATCACCCCCTCATAACGCCAGTTCCAAAGCTCGTCCACCGGAGCGGACCAGCACACATAATCCCCCAGACAGAACACATGGCCATTGAACAGGTCGTGGGAGCCGTACACATACACCCTGCCGTCAAAGACATAGGGTTCCCCGTCCGGAATGTACTCCCACGAGGGAAGGTAAGGATTCACAGCCTCTCTCCCCGCCTGATAGATGTTACTCATAATTCCCCTCCTCCATATTAAAAGATGTACTCTAGTTTACACGAAATATTCCAATTTTTCCTATCAAAAATTGCTGTTTATAATCTTGATTCGGATTATCCCCTGCTATATAATGATTTGGGGTTCAAAAGGTATTTTGACCCTCTGACGATGCCACAATACAAAGGGAAAGTTTTTTCCAAATTGACAGGAGGTGATCCATTGCCCGGATTTACGACACATTATCTGTTCGGCGCGGATGCGTGCCGCCAGCTCGATAACGCCTCTCTTTGCAGCATCATCCGGCAGAACCACGGTGCCTACGCGCTCGGGCTGCAGGGGCCGGACTTGTTTTTTTATTATCTTCCTTCCTATTTGCTGCACAGGCACAATATCGGCTCGCTCGCCCACTCCGAGAAAACGGGGGCTTTTTTTACCCATCTTCTGGAAAGCCGGGGCCTCTTCCCGGGAAAGGAGGCAGAGCTTGCGATTGCGGACGCTTACATCATGGGCTTTCTCGGGCACTACACCCTCGACTGCGCTATCCACCCCTATGTGTATGCCTTCACCGGATACTCGCCCAAGCAGCCGCCCAAAAATACCAGCTATTTCGGACAGCACGCCTATTTTGAAACAGAGATTGACAACACGCTGCTCCTCCGCAAAAAACATCTGCGCCCATCGGAATTTCGTCAGGCAGCCACAATCCGCCTGACCTGCCGTGAGCGCACGGTGATCACGCGCATGCTCGTCTACGCCTACCGCAACACCTATCCCGGCGTATTGGCCACAGAAATCCTCTTCGGCAACGCCCCGCAGTGGATGATATACGGCACCCGGCTGTTCCGCGACCCGTCCGGCAGAAAGAAAGTAATCGCGCGCCTGTTGGAGCGCCTGATCCTCGGACGCGCCTTTCTCTCCCCGCTGCTGCCCAGCGACCGGCTCCGCTTTATCATTGATCCGTTAAATCATCGGCACAGGACATGGAGACACCCCTGGACCGGACGGATTTCCAGAGCCTCCTTCGACGAACTGTACCGCACAGCCGGCCGGCGCTACCTGTCCCGTCTGCGGGCCTACGGACGCCTGATGCAACAGCAGTTTCCGGAGGACCTGCGCAGATCCTTTCTCGACGAATACGGCAACCTCTCTTTCCTGAGCGGCCTGCCCTGCGAACCCAGGGATTAGGCCGGGAGCCGGGGACAAAACGCAGGAGTCCCTTATACGGAGAACCGGTAAACGGTCTCCGAGCGGTAGGTAGTCCCAGCGTCAATCAGCGGAGAGGCAAAGTTCGGCTCGTTGACCGCGTTCGGGAAAAACTGTGTCTCCAGACAGAGGGCCGCATTCCGCTGATAGACAACGCCTCCCTTGCCCTTTTGTCCGCCGACTCCGTTCGCCGTATAGAGCTGCATGCCCACACAGTCCGTGATGACCTCCATCTGAATGCCGGTCTTCGGGCTGTATACCGTCGCGACACTCTCCAAACCGTCTCCGGCACGATCCAGCGCAAAGTTGTGGTCATAGCCGTTCCCGTAGGTGAGCTGAATATGGTCCGCACGGATATCCCTGCCGATCGGCTTCGCCTCGCGGAAATCAAAGGGCGTGCCCTCCACCGGCGCGATCTCCCCGGTCGGAATCGCCTTCTTATCCTTCACCGGCGTATAGTGGGAGGCTTTGATCATCAGCGTGCAGTCCAGAATATCCCCGGCCGCCTGCCCGCTCAAATTAAAGTACGAATGGTTCGTGAGATTAAACACGGTCTTTTTGTCCGCCGACGCTTCATAGCATATGGCGAGACCGTCGTCCTCCGTCACCTCGTAGGTCACGGTCATCTTCGCATTCCCCGGATAGCCCTGCTCCAAATCCGCATCCTCAATCGTGAGCACAATCCGGTTGTCCTCACAGCTCTGTACCTCCCAGAAACGGGCGGATGTCCCTTTGGAACCGCTGTGCAGATTGTTTTCCGAATCGTTAGCCTCCAGCGGATAGCTCACCCCGTCAATCTCAAGACACGCATTCGCAATGCGGTTGCCGTTGCGACCGATGGTCGCGCCCAGATAGCCGCTGCCGTTCTCATAGGACGCCGCATCCTCATACCCCAGCACCACATCCACCGGAGCACCGCTTTTGTCCGGGACAAACAGAGACACAAGCGACGCGCCGTAATCCGTGATCTCAGCCCGCATCCCCCTGCTGTTTGCGATCGTATACAGAGCGGCCTCCCTGCCCGACGAAGTCCTGCCAAATGATCGTTTCTCCATGTTTTCC
>CAZNQZ010000035.1:0-12409 GCA_964575245.1 uncultured Lachnobacterium sp.
CAGAAAAGCAGAGGACAAAAGGCCGCCGAGCAGAATAGCAAAAATACCGTCACTGCCACTGTAGTAAGCAAGCTTTGCCGGAAGCTCCAACGTGCAAATGCCGACAAGATCAAACACAAACAGCCGGTACACCTGACGCAGGGAAATTTTGTTGTTGCACGAAAACATGAGCTATCCATTCCCCTCCTTTTTCTTTTTTAATCTCAGCCGCTCTCCACGCCTCGCATAGACCGGTCGCCTCGTCATCCTGCGAAACGGCGCACGCCAGATACTGTCCCGCTCATCCTGATAATCGTTTAAATCCGCGCCGACAAAGGGCATGAGATACGGAATCCCAAAGCTTTTCAGCTTGCACAGGTGAATGAGCACCACAAGCAGCCCTAGCAGAAATCCGAAAAATCCCAGCCACGCGGACAGTGCAATCATAAAAAACTTTAAAATCCGAAAGGAGAACGCAAACTCCTCGTTGGGAATTGAGAAAGAGCAGAGCGCCGTAAACGCAACCACAATGACGACAATCGGGCTCACCAGATTGGCATCCACAGCCGCCTGCCCGATGATCAGACCGCCCACGATCCCGATGGTGTTCCCCATCGCGCCCGGCAGCCGCACCCCCGCCTCCCGCAAAAGCTCAAATGCCAGCTCCATCAGGATTACCTCCAGAGCTGCCGGAAAGGGAACTCCGATCCGCGCCTCCCAGAAGGAGAGTAAAAGCGGCGTGGGGAGGATCTGCGTGTGAAAATTGGTGACGGCCAGATACAGCGCGGGAAAGGTCATAGCAAAGAAAGCGGCCATAAAGCGCAGCATCCGCGCAAAGCTCGCCACCTCAAACCGATTGTAGTAATCGTCACTCGTCTTCAGACAAGAATTAAAATCCGTCGGCAAAATCAGGGCAGTCGGCGAATTGTCACTCATGACAACCACCCGGCCCTCCAGTATTGCCATGGCCGCCCGATCCGGCCGCTGGGTTGTCTGGAACTGCGGAAACGGCGAGTACCACTTGTGCTCCGCCAGCTGCTCGATAATCCCGCTGTCCATCACCCCGTCGATCTCATAGTCCCCGATGCGCTTCTCGATCTCCTCCACCACGGAGGGGTAAGCCAGATCCTCCATATAAACCAGATTCACCAGCGTATGGGAATACAGGCCCTGCTGGATATTTTTGACCTTCACACGGGTGGAGCGGATTCTCTTGCGGATCAGCGCAGTATTCGTCTTCACCGAGTCTGTAAAGCCCTCCTTGGAGCCCCGGATCACCTTCTCGGAATCCGGCTCCTTCACACCCGCCCCGGGATATCCCTTGTCCGCAATCTTTAACGCCTTGTCATACCCGTCCACAAAAAGGATTGCGTCTCCGGTCAGCATTCCCGCCGCGGCATCCTCAATATACTCAAAGGGCGTCACGTCAGAAATCCCCATGGCATTGCTGTCGAGCA
Organism: uncultured Lachnobacterium sp.; assembly: GCA_964575245.1. Classification (GTDB taxonomy): domain Bacteria; phylum Bacillota; class Clostridia; order Lachnospirales; family Lachnospiraceae; genus Roseburia. The sequence continues at coordinate 1,437 of CAZNQZ010000035.1, forward strand.
CCTCATCAATGTCCGCGTCCTCTGTCCTGCCCAGGTATGCCAGAGCCCGTCCAAGCGCCGTGTTTTCCAGCAGCATGTTGCTGACGTTCACCTCGATATACGCCAAAAAGCACTCGCGTCTGTTCCCATCCCCGAGTGCCATTCTCCGCATTTTAATATCTGCGCATTCCGCAAAAAGGCGCTGATATTCCGCGATATTCTGTTCTAAATTTCTGGAAATTCTGGTCTTGTTATCTGTCATGGCAGCACACTCCTTGTGCGCTTATTATGCACCGATGACAGAATTCCTATTCACCGACTCTTGCATTACTTCTTAGGGAAACGCCAGCTACTGCTGTTCCTGAATGACCTCTTTCACAGCCAGAACCTGATTCGCCACATGCTCCTGCATGGCGGACACCGCACGTTCGACCTCGCGGTCCTTCAGGCCCTGTAGGATCGCCTCATGCTCCTTGATGAGCACCGGATAATTTTTCGGGTTTTTGACATACTCCACCCGATAGCGGTACACCTGCTCCCTCAGATTGTTGAGCAATGTCACCAGCTTCGGATTTCCGGTCGCTTCATAGATAACATCGTGAAAGCTTACATCCGCCTCCGCGATTTGCTTCACGTCCCCTGTTTTTGTGCTGGATACAAACCGGTCTTTCACCTCGGACAGCTTTTTCAGCTGCTCATCCGTGATTCTCGTACAGGCAATCCGCACTGCCAGCTCATCCAGCGCCTCCCGAATTTCCAGCACATCCTCCATATCCTTCAGGGTCATCTTGGCCACCTCGGCGCCCCTCCGCGGCATTGTGACAGCGAGCCCCTCCTGTTCCAGCATCCGGATCGCCTCCCGGATCGGCGTGCGGCTCACCCCGAGCTTTGCCGCCAGCTGCAGCTCCATCAGACGCTCACCCGGCCGTAAATCCCCTCTCAGAATCGCCTCCCGCAGCGTATGAAACACCACATCCCGCAGCGGCAGATATGCATCCATATGCAAGATCAAATCATCTGTCATATCCCGTCTCCATAATTGGCAACTATTCACATTCATCACTTATCCCCAGCGATTATTGTAAACCGCCGTGAGATACACCTGCCTTGCAAGCCCTGCGGTGCGCAGCTCGTGCAGCGCATATCTCGCACATTTCTCCTCCCGAAACAGGCCGAATACCGTAGGACCGCTCCCGCTCATCATTGCAGCCGCCGCGCCGCAGTCCAAAAGCTTTTGCCTGATCTGCTCAATCACCGGGTAATGCGGCACTGTGACCGTCTCCAACACATTCCCCATATGGGAGCAGACCCCGTCGAAATCCTTGCACTGAATTGCCCGAATCAGCGCGTCGATATCCGGGTGCTGCAATCCCTCGTCCAGCCTCAGGTTCTGGTAGACAAATTTTGTGGACACGGACACCCCCGGCTTCGCAATGAGCACCGGGCATTTCACCATGGGCGGCAGCTGCGTCAGCACTTCGCCGATCCCCTCCGCCAGAGCCGTTCCGCGCATCAGGCAATAGGGGACATCCGCTCCGAGCTTTAATCCGCGCGCCATCAAATCCCTGCGGGAGAGGCCAAGCTCAAACATCCGGTTCATCCCATAGAGCATGGCTGCTCCGTCCGCACTGCCTCCCGCCATCCCTGCTGCAACCGGTATTCTCTTGGTCAGCACAACTTCTACGCCCTCCGGGATCTGAAATTCCTCAGTCAGAAGCGCAGCCGCCTGATACACCAGATTGCTCTCATTCACCGGCAAAAAGCGCAGATTTGTATGAATTTTAATTCCCGGCTCCCTCGTCCTCTTGATCTGCAGACGGTCGTGAAGATGGAGCGTCTGCATCACGCTGCGCAATTCGTGATAGCCGTCCTCACGCCTTCTGACAACGTCCAGTCCGAGATTAATTTTTGCCAGCGCCTTCAGCGTAATTTCTTTCATTTTCACCTTTTTACAATCAATGTATAATGTATACATTGATTGTATCACATTTTATACAATCGGTCAAATTTTCCATATAAGGAATTTCGTTACTCCGTGCACCGCTTTCCTATGAAAAAGGTCATAAAATAAATGACCGATGCAATGATTACAATCATCGGGCCAGTCGCAACATTGGTGTAAAAGCTCAGCACCAGCCCCAGAACCCCGGAAAACAGTGAGAAAATCAGGGAAAACAGCTGGTATTCCCGCATATTTACCGAGATATTACGGCTGGACGCGGCGGGCAGAATTAAAAGAGCATTGATAATCAGAATCCCAATCCACTTGATGGATACCATCACAATGAGCGCGGTCAGCACGGCAAAGATATTGTCCATCAGCTTCACGGGAATCCGCTTGCTTCCCGCCAACGCCCGGTGGATGCACACCGCGTTCAGCCAGTTGAATCCCCATGCCCACACCGCAAGCGTCAGCACGAGGATGACTATCAAATAGAAAATTTCCTGATCCGTTATACTCAGTATATCCCCTACAAGGATATTGCTGTATTTGCTGAAATTGCCGCCCTTGGAAAGTATGGCAAGCCCAATCGCGACCGAACAGGAGGAGAACACCGAAATGACAGTGTCTGTGGACACCGTATCCCTGCTCCCGATCTGATTGAGAAGGAGTGCGAATACAACCGCAAAAATAACCATCGACCAATTCGTGTCCTTCACGCCGCAGACGACTCCCACCGCAATTCCTGTCAGCGCAGAGTGCCCCAGCGCATCAGAAAAAAACGCCATTTTTTTATTGACAATCATGGTTCCCATAAGCCCAAACAGCGGTGCAATCACAAGAATTGCAATCAGCGCACTCCTCATAAACCGATAATCCAGCCACGCAGTCCAATCCATGTCACACGCCCTCCTTTACCCAGTGCTTTTTGTTGCCGATGCCAAACACACGGTCAAATTCCGGGCTATCGAATACCTCCCGCGCAGTCCCCTGACGCAGCACGGTCTGATCCAAAAGCACAACGTGATCCGCATATTTCTCCACATAATCCAGATCGTGAGAAATCAGAATGATTGCGAGATCATAATGCTTTTTCAGATAGTCCATCGTCCGAAAAAAAAGCTCCATGCCGTTCTGGTCAATCCCGGACACCGGTTCATCCAAAAGAAGAAGGTTCGGCTCATCCATGACCGCAAGGGCAAGGAGCACCCGCTGCAGCTGCCCTCCGGACAACTTACACACCTGACGGTCGATCAGATCCTCCGCCTCAAACACGCGCAGCGCCTCCTGCACCTTACGGTACACTCTGCGGCTCTTTGGAAGGAACACCGGATAGCGGGATTCATAGCTCGCCAACAGGTCATAGACACTGACCGGCGTATTGCTCTCGATATTGACCGACTGAGGCACATAGCCGATTTTGAGCCTGTGCATATTTCCGTCCTTCGTATCGCGGAACTCGATCCCTCCGGTGTGAGGAATATCGTTTAACATGGCGCGCACAAGCGTGGATTTTCCCGCCCCATTCTTTCCGATGACTGCGTTTAATGAACCACAGTGAATGTGCAGATTCACATCGGAGAGCACTACCTGTTCGTTAAACTTCACACCGAGATGATTCACCTTAATGCAGTGAAAACCGCAGGGGTTGATTATTTTTCGCATGAACAATCCTTTCTATGGTTCAAAATACTTCTGCAGCAGCTCGATATTGTGCTCCATTTTGCTCCAATAGCTGTCTGTGTCATAGCTGCCCCTCGTCAGCGGATCGAGGTAGAGCACCGCGACGTCCGTCTCCTTCTGCACCAGCTCCGCCAGCTCCCTGCCGTACCGCTCCTCCGCAAGAATGAGCGACGCCCGGCCCTGTTGCACCGCGGCCACTACCTCCGCGACCTCCCCGGCACTGATCTGTCTCTCCTCATCCAGATCCATGACAAACCGGACCTGCATGCCGTAATCATCCGCTACATAGTCAAACGCCTTGTGAAAGAGGATCACATTTGTCCCATTCGCCGTGACAGCCAGCGCCTCCCTGCGCCTTTCAAACTCCTCGATCCTCGCGTCGCAGGCGTCCGCATTTCTCTGATAAGCGCTCTCATGCGCCGGGTCCGCCTCGGACAGCTCCAGTGCAATATACCTCACCATCTCGCGGTATCTGGCAGGACTCATCCACGCATGGGCATTGTACTCGTCTCCGTCATTCAACAGCTCAAGCGGCTCACATGCCCGAATCATTTTCAGGCCGGAATAGGCAGAGCCCACCTCCTCCAGAAAGCTTTCAATTCCGCCTCCGTTGACTACAAACACATCCGCATGACCCAGGCGTTTCATATCCTCCGGCGTAAGCTGAAAGTCGTGGAGGCATCCGGTCTGCGGCTCGCTTAAATTTTCGACCGAGACTCCGGGGATGTTCCCCGCAGCGTCAAGTGTCGCCAGGTAAACCGGGTAAAAGGAGGTCACCACCGTAAAGCCCTGTTGATCGCTCCCCTCTTTGCCGCGCGTCACATAAATCGCTGTAATTCCCATACTGACTGCCAGAATCACGCATAGCATAAGCGTTACCAAAAAATATTTATTCTTCATTATATTTTCAGTTCCTATCCTTCTTCTTTTTTCCCCGCTTCTTCTGCTCTTTTTTCCTCGTCTTTTTTGCCACAGGACGATCCGTATGTTTCCAGCGCGGCCTGCGCTCTTTGCTCTGCACTGTCCCTGCTATTTCCCGCTCCGGCGTCTCCTTCTCCCCGGTTTCCTCCTCCGCAGGCATTTGCTGCAGCCCGGCCAGCGCCTCAATCAACGCCCAGATTTCCTCCCTTCCCTGCTTCGTCTCCGCAGAGTACGCAATGTCAGGCGTCTCCTGCGGCGCCTGAAGGCTATCCCGGATTACCTGCGTGTGCTTTGCGATCTGGCTGCGGTTCAATTTGTCCGATTTTGTCGCGATGATGATCGGCGGAAAGCCGTTGCCCACCATCCACTCATACATCATCCGGTCGTTTTCGGAGGGTTCATGACGAATATCTATCAGCAGAAACACTGCGCGCAGCCGCCTTGAGCCGTGCAGATAACGCTCGATCATACGCCCCCACTGCTCGCGGATCTCTATGCCTGCACTGGCGTAGCCGTAGCCCGGCAGATCCACCAGATACACTTCGTCATTGACGTTGTAAAAATTGATTGTCTGTGTCTTTCCCGGCTGCGCCGAGGTGCGTGCGAGTGCCTTCCGGTTCATAAGCGCATTGATCAGCGAGGACTTGCCTACATTGGACTTACCCGCAAACGCTACTTCGTTGTATGGATTGTCCGGAATCGCACTCGTAATTCCGCACACCGTTTCCAGATTGACCTGCCTGATTACCATTTTCGGGCTCCCCTCCGTTTATGACAAGAACCCGCACAGTGTGCGGGCTCCGTTCCTATACCATAGCTGCCTTAATAACCTGATCCATATGCTCAACCGGAAGGATTTCCATGCCCTCCGTGATCTCCGCCGAAATCTCGTCCAGATCCTTCTCATTCTCCTTCGGCACACAGACTGTCCGCATCCCGGCGTTTTTTGCCGCCAACAGCTTTTCCTTTAATCCGCCGATGGGAAGAACTCTTCCCCTCAGCGTGATCTCTCCGGTCATCGCGATATCCGCCCGCACCCGCCGCCCGGTCACTGCCGAGAGCATGGCGAGCGCCATCGTAATTCCCGCCGACGGGCCGTCCTTCGGCACGGCCCCCTCCGGAATATGGATGTGGATATCGTGCTCCTTAAAGTAATCCGCCGCGATCCCGTAGGACTCGCTGATGGAGCGAATATAACTGATCCCTGCCCGCGCAGATTCCTTCATCACATCGCCGAGCTTGCCGGTGAGCACAAGCTCTCCCTTGCCCGGCATCACATTCACTTCGATCTCCAGCGTTACACCGCCCACGCTGGTCCAGGCCAGCCCGCGGACAATGCCCACCTCATCCTTTTTGTTTTTGGTATCCTGACGGTACTTTTTCTTCCCGAGGTAATCCTCCAGATTGCTGCGTGTTACCCGAAGCTCCTGTGCGGTGCCCTGATAAATCTGCTTTGCCGCCTTCCGGCAGATCTCGCCCATCTTGCGCTCAAGGTCGCGGACCCCCGCCTCCCTCGTGTAAAAGCGGATTATGTCCTGCAGCGCCTTGTCGGTGATTTTCAGCTGCGACGGCTTAATTCCGTTCCTTGAGAGCTGCTTGTTCAGCAAATGCTCCTTCGCAATGTGAAACTTATCGTTTTCCGTATAGCTTGTGACTTCAATCTGCTCCATGCGGTCCAGCAGCGGTTTCGGAATATCCTGCACGGAGTTGGCAGTCGCGATAAACAATACCTCCGACAAATCCACCGGCAGCTCCACATAGTGATCGCGGAACCTGCTGTTCTGCTCACTGTCCAAAACCTCCAGAAGCGCCGCAGACGTATCCCCCTTGTAGTCACTGGATACCTTGTCGATCTCATCCAAAAGCATCAACGGGTTTTTGACGCCCGCCGTGCGCAGCCCGGCAACGATCCGCCCCGGCATCGCGCCGACGTAGGTTCTCCGATGTCCCCGGATTTCCGCTTCGTCCCGCACACCGCCCAGCGATACCCGGACATACTTTTTGTCCAGCGCCTTCGCGATCGAACGGGCAATACTGGTCTTGCCGGTTCCCGGAGGCCCCACCAGACAGATGATCGGGCTCTCCCCCTTGCTGGTCAGATTTCGAACTGCCAGGAATTCAATCATACGCTCCTTCACCTTTTCCAGACCGTAATGATCCTCGTCGAGCACATGCTCCGCATGCGTGAGATCCCGGTTGTCCTCCGACATTTTATCCCACGGCAGCTCGAGCAAAGTCTCGATATAGCCCCGACTGACCGTACTCTCCGATGAATTTGCACTGATTCCCTTAAACCGATTGATCTCTTTTTGGATTTTCTCCCGGACTTCCTCCGCACATTCCAGCCCGGCAAGCTTTTTTTCGTAGTTCTCCGCGTCGGACTCCGTGTTGTTTTCTCCCAGCTCCTCCTTGATCAGGGACATCTGCTCCCTGAGCACATACTCCTTCTGATGTCTGTCCACGCGCTCCTGTACCTTGTGCTGAAAATCGTTTTTAATCGCCAGCACCTCGATTTCCTGCAGCAGCATCCCAAGCAAAAGCTCGTGGCGCTCGGTCAGGGAGACTGCCTCCAGGATCTTCTGTTTCTCACTGTAACGAATCGGGAGGTTATTGCCCACATAGTCCAAAAGCTTCGACAAATCCCAGATCTTTCCCACCTGCTGCAGAACATCCTGCCCGACCTTGCCGTGAATCCGCGCGTATTTGACAAAGGTTTCCTGCACCGCCATGACCATGGCGCGCTTTGCCTGGGTTGGAAGCTCCTCCCCCTCATCCGAATCATAGAACAGAATCCGCGCTTCCACATAGTCCGCCCGGTCCTCATATCCCAATGCCTCCGCCCGGTTAGTACCCTCCACAAGAATGCGCACGACATCATTTTGAAGTTTAATCACCTGCTTGACATCCGCCACGACCCCCATCCGGTACAGGTCCTCCGTGCCCGGATTCTCCTGCTCCACGTCCCGCTGGGTCACCAGAAACACGCGCTGGCCCTCCATCATAGCTGCCTGAACTGCCCGCATAGAACGATCCCGGCTGATGTCAAAATGTGCAATCATGCCGGGTAAAATCGTCATTCCGCGCAATGCTACCGCAGGTATCGTCATTGCTGTATTTTTCATATCCGTTTCCCGTCGGTTTCTAAGACGCCAGGTCTTCCTGCTTACCCGCGTCAATTTTCTCAACCCTTGCTTTCTTCTTATCCTCAATCTTCAGGTTCTGCTCCACCAGCTCACGGTCAATCACGCAGCGGCTGATTGACTCATCCGACGGAATGCGGTACATGAGATCCAGCATGACAGACTCCATAATCGCCCGAAGCCCACGGGCTCCGGTCTTGCGCTCCAGCGCCTTATCCGCAATCGCACGGACGGCGTCCTCCGTAAACTCCAGCCCCACCCCGTCCATCTCAAACAGCTTGGTGTACTGCCGGATCAGGGAATTCTTGGGCTCGTGCATGATGCGGATCAGCGCATCCCGGTCCAGTGAATCCAAAGTCACCGTAATCGGCACGCGACCGATGAACTCCGGAATCATTCCGAACTTCACAAAATCCTGAGGCAGCGCCTGCCGGAACGCCTCGCCGACATTGACCTCGGACTTGACCCGCACCTCCGCGTTAAAACCGATTGCGGACGCGTCCATGCGGGAGTCGATGATTTTTTCCAGACCGTCAAACGCGCCTCCGCAGATAAAAAGAATATTGGTCGTATCAATCGGGATCAGCTCCTGCTGCGGATGCTTTCTTCCGCCCTGAGGCGGCACGGACGCGACGGTCCCCTCAAGAATTTTGAGCAGCGCCTGCTGCACTCCCTCGCCCGAGACATCCCTGGTAATTGAGACGTTTTCCGACTTCTTTGTAATTTTATCAATCTCATCAATATAGACAATTCCGTGCTGCGCGCGTTCCACATCATACTCCGCCGCCTGAATCAGCTTGAGCAGGATATTTTCCACATCCTCCCCCACATATCCGGCCTCCGTCAGGGTCGTTGCGTCCGCAATTGCAAACGGCACATTCAGCACGCGCGCGAGTGTCTGCGCCAGCAGTGTCTTGCCCGAACCCGTGGGCCCCAGCATCAAAATATTGCTCTTCTGCAGCTCCACGTCGATGTCCGGCCCCGCCAGCACACGCTTGTAATGGTTGTACACAGCTACGGACAGCACCTTTTTGGCCTGATCCTGCCCGATCACATAATCATCCAGAAAGCGTTTCAGCTCCTCCGGCTTTAAGAGATTGATCTCCTCCTGAACCGGACGGCGGTTCTCTGTGTCAATCCCTTCCTCCTCAATAATCTCGGCACAGATATCCACGCACTCATCACAGATAAACACATCGTTGTTCGGCCCCGAAATCAGCCGCCCTACCTGTCCCTGCGTCTTTCCACAAAAGGAACAGCGGATTTTCCCATCATTTTTTCCTGCCATAATTCTTTACTCTCCAAACATTATCTGCTGGCGATCACATCATCGATCAGGCCGTATTCTCTCGCCTCCTCCGCGGACATATAGTGGTCGCGCTCGGTGTCCTCCGCGATGACTTCATACGGCTTGCCGGTGTTCGCCGCTAAAATTTCATTCAGCTTTTTCTTCGTCTTCAGTATATTTTCCGCAGCAATCTGGATCTCCGTCGCCTGTCCTCTGGCGCCGCCTGAGGGCTGATGAATCATGATCTCCGCGTTGGGCAGCGCATAGCGCTTGCCCTTTGTTCCGCCCGCGAGAAGGAACGCTCCCATGCTGGCAGCCATACCGATGCAGATTGTGGATACGTCGCACTTGATATACTGCATCGTGTCATAGATCGCAAGCCCTGCCGTCACCACCCCGCCCGGGGAATTGATGTAGAGCTGAATATCCTTGCCCGGGTCCTCTGACTCCAGAAAGAGGAGCTGCGCCACCGCAAGGCTGGCCGTCGTCTCATTGACCTCCTCCCCCAGAAAAATAATCCGGTCTCTCAGGAGGCGGGAATAAATGTCATAGCTCCGCTCGCCTCTGCTCGTCTGTTCGATTACATAAGGTACTAAACTCATAAAATGCCTCCTGCTCTGTATCGTCTGCCCTATTGCTCGTTTGCATTCTCCATCACAACAGCAATCGCCTTCGTGATTTCAAGCTCCCGTCTGACGGAATCCTTCTCCGCCTCACCCATGCTCTCTCTGAGCTTATCCGTTTCCATCGAATATCTCTGCGCCATCTTTTCGATTTCGGCATCCAATTCCTCCTCAGACACCTCAATCTGCTCCTCCTTCGCAATCTGTTCGAGGACAAGGCTGCTCTGGATGCGGCTCAAAGCCTCCGGGCGCATCTGCTCCCGCAGTCCGTCCACGGTCGCGCCGGAGAACTGTAAATACTGCTCCATCGACAGGCCGTTCCAGGCTATGCGCTGCGCGAACTCCTCCACCATGGCATCACACTGCGTCTCGACCATCACATCCGGGATATCCATCTCCGATGACTCAATAATGCTCCGCAGGGCCTCGTCCTCCTTCGTGCGCTTCGCCTCATTCTCCTTCTGTTCCTTTAAGCTCTCCCTCAGGCTGTCCTTATACTCCGCAAGCGTCTCGTATTCCGATACATCCTGCGCGAATTCATCATCCGCCTCCGGCAGCTCCTTCTCTTTGATCTCATGAAGCTTTACCTGAAACAGCGCCGGCTTTCCCGCAAGCTCCGCGGCCTGGTAATTTTCCGGGAAGGTCACGTTCACCTCCACGTCATCCCCGGCATTTTTTCCGACCAGCTGATCCTCAAACGTATCAATAAAGCTGTGGGAGCCAAGCTCAAGCGAATAATTTTCACCCTTGCCCCCCTCAAACGCCACGCCGTCCACAAATCCCTCAAAGTCGATTACGACAGTATCTCCCACGACCGCCGGACGGTCCGTCACGGTGACGGTTCTCGCGTTGTTCGCGCGCTCCTTCTCCAGCTCCTCCTCCACCTCGGCATCGGTCACTGCAGTATCCGCCTTAGTGACGGCGACTCCCTTGTACTGTCCGAGCTTCACCTCCGGGCGCAGGGCAACCTCCGCCGTATAGATAAACGGCTTCCCCTTCTCGATCTGCACAATGTCCACACTCGGGCGCGACACGATATTCTCACCGCTCTCGTCGATCGCCGACGGATAGGTCTGCTGCATCAGCTCATTTGCGGCGTCCTCGTAAAAAATGCCCACTCCGTACATCTTTTCAATCATCGCTCTCGGTACTTTTCCCTTGCGGAAGCCCGGAATACTGATCTTGCTCTTCTGTTTCTGGTATGCGCTCTCCAGAGCTTTCTCCACCTCATCCGCGGATACCTCGATGGTGAGTTTTGCCATATTGTGTTCTAATTTTTCTACCTGTACGCTCATACTGGGCTTTTCCTCCTTATTTAACGCCGTAAAATGGGCATAATCCTACTTATACAATCACTAAAACAGTATAGCATAGAGCGTACAAATTTGCAAAGCCTT